>NZ_JBPQTV010000200.1:0-11605 GCF_051386515.1 Streptomyces sp. URMC 123
GTCCCGGCCGTAGGCCGGGGGTGAAGGGTGCTTCGCCCCGAAGGGGCGGGGGCTTCGTCCCGGCCGTAGGCCGGAGGTGAAGGGTGCTTCGCCCCGAAGGGGCGGGGGCTTCGTCCCGGCTGTAGGCCGGAGGTGAAGGGTGCTTCGCCCCGAAGGGGCGGGAAAAGGCCCCGGCCGAAGGCCGGGAAACGCAGCGGCGGTCACGTCACGGACAACCCACAACGTGGACGTCGCGCAAACCCGCCGGGAGGGCGACACGCATCGCTACAAACGGGATACTCCGCCCATGAAACGCGCCGAAACCATGGACCCGCACCCCCGCCACGCGACGCGCACCACGATCGTCGCCGGACTCTGCGCGGCGACCCTGCTGCTCGGCGGCTGCACCGGAGGCGAGGAGAAGCCCACCCCCCGCAGCCCCGCGGCCGCCGCGCCCTCCGCGGCGACCGCGGCCGCGCCCGCCGGCGACCTCCAGGCCGCGTACCAGAAGGTCGTCAAGGAGGTGCTGCCGTCCGTCGTCCAGATCACCACCGGCCGCGAGCTGGGCTCCGGCGTCGTCTACGACGCGCAGGGCCATGTCGTGACCAACGCCCATGTCGTGGGTGACGCCCGGGAGTTCCGGGTGACGCTGGCCACCGGGGGGAGCCCGCACACCGCGCGCCTGGTCTCCTCCTACCCGGAGCAGGACCTCGCGGTCATCAAGCTGACGGACGTCCCCCAGGGCCTGCGGCCCGCGGCCTTCGGGGACTCCGGCCGGGTCGAGGTCGGCCAGATCGTACTGGCCATGGGCAATCCGCTGGGCCTGTCCAGCAGCGTGACCCAGGGCATCGTCTCGGCGGTCGGCCGCACGGTCAGCGGGGGCCGCGAGGACGGCGGCACCGGGGCCACGATCGGCAACATGGTGCAGACCTCGGCGGCGATCAACCCGGGCAACAGCGGGGGCGCCCTGGTCGGCCTCGACAGCAAGGTCATCGGCATTCCGACGCTGGCGGCGGTGGACCCCACCCTGGGCGAGGGCCCGGCGCCCGGCATCGGCTTCGCCATTCCCGCCTCGACCGTGCGGACCATCGCCGATCAGATCATCAGGAGCGGCCGGGTGACGGAGTCCGGCCGGGCCGCGCTCGGCATCACCGGGCGGACCGTGCTGGGCGAGGGGTTCGCGCCCGCGGGGGTCGCCGTCGTGGAGGTCGCCCGGGGCGGACCCGCGCAGCGGGCGGGGGTCGCGGCGGGCGATGTCATCACGGGCCTCGGGGAGACGGACGTCGCCACGATGTCCGCGCTGGCCCAGGCGCTGGCGGGGCTGCGCCCCGGGGACACGGTGCCGGTGCGCTACGAGCGGCGGGGGGAGGAGCGGACGGCGTCCGTGACGCTCGGCGAGATGTGAGGTTCCGCCTGCGGAGCGGGGACGGCCGGGCCCCCGCGCGGGAGCCCGGCCGTCGCCGTCCGGGGCTCGTTGCGAACGAGCCCCGAAGGTCAGCTCTCCGCGTCCGCGTGGAGGCTCATGTCGTAGATCTTCGTGTCGTCCTCGAAGAGGGTCACCCGGTCGGCGCCGCCGTCCAGCAGCTCCTTCCAGACCTCACCGATCCAGGACTCCGCGTCCCCCTGCGTGGTGAACTCCTCCGGCTCGACCGCCGGGGCCGTCTCCGTACCGTCGGCCGCCTCGAACCGCCACGTCCACACCATGTCCGCCTCCTGAGTGCCGCTGCGTCACTGGTTGCTCACAGCGCAGCGTAACGGGCTCGGGCCCGGGTGGACGCGGCGGGTTTTCGCCGCCGCCGGGCCGCGGGTGAACCCCTACGGGGTGACCCCGCGCGCTGCGTGCCCGCCGACGCGAGACGATCAATGCGTGGAACTGACTCTGCTCGGCACCGGCGCCCCCGGCGGGCTGCCCCGCCCCGACTGTCCCTGCGCGGCCTGTGCGACCGCGGTCGGCGACGAGGCGCGCTCGGCCACCGCGGTGCTCGTGGACAGCGCGCTGCTGCTCGACCTCACGCCGGGGGTGGCCCTCGCCGCCGCCCGCGCGGGCCGTTCGCTCATCGGCGTGCGGCAGGTGCTGCTGTCCCACCCGCACAACGGCCCGGCCCTGGAGGTGCCCGCGGGGCTGCCCTCGCCGGGCCGGGTGCCGGACGGCCGGGAGCTCGTGCTGATCAGCGGCCACCGGGTGCGGGCCGTGCCGCTGGACGTGCCCGGCACGGGGTACGCGGTGGCGGGGCCCGACGGGGAGCGCCTGCTGTACCTGCCGCCGGGGGCCGCGCCCGCCGGGCTGCTGCCGGGAGCGGCGGACCCGGGGCCGCCGTACGACGTGGCGCTGCTCGACGTCGTCGGCCGGCCCGACGCGCTGGCCCGGCTGCGGGCGGCCGGCGCGGTCGGCGCGACCACGGACGTGGTGGCGGTGCACCTCGACCACGATGTGCCGCCGGGCCCGGAGCTGCACCGCCGGCTCGCCGCGGCCGGGGCCCGCGCCGTGGCCGACGGGGAGAGCCTGCTGGCGGGCGAGTACCACGCCGTGCCCGATCTGCCCCGCCGCACGCTGGTCCTCGGCGGGGCGCGCTCCGGCAAGTCCGTCGAGGCGGAACGGCGGCTGGAGGCGTTCCCGGACGTGCTCTACGTGGCCACCGGCGGCACGCGCGACGGCGACGAGGAGTGGGCCGAGCGGGTCCAGGCCCACCGCGAGCGGCGGCCGGCGTCCTGGCGCACGGCCGAGACGCTCGACCTCGCCCCGCTGCTCGCCGAGGAGGGCCCGCCGCTGCTCGTCGACTGTCTGTCGCTCTGGCTGACGCACGCGATGGACGCGGTCGGGGCGTGGGACGAGGAGACCTGGTCCCGGGGCGGCGGGGAGCGCACGCTGCGGGAGCGCACGGCGGCGCTGGTCGCGGCGGTCCGCGACGCCCGGCGCACGGTCGTCCTCGTCTCGAACGAGGTGGGCTCGGGCGTGGTCCCGGAGACCCCGGCCGGCCGCCGGTTCCGGGACGAACTGGGCCGCCTCAACGCGGCGGTGGCAGCGGAGTGCGAGCACGTGCTCCTGGTGGTCGCCGGGCAGGCGCTCGCCCTGCGCGGCGGCCCGCCCCCGCCGTGACCCGGCGGCGTCGGGACGGCGGCGGTGGCAGTGGGTGACGGCGGCGCCGGGGCGACGGTGGCGGTGGGCGGCCCGGCCCCGGGAGGCGATATCGTTCGGCGGATGAGCGGCAGCCTGAATCTGGACGACTTCGCCCATCTGATCGAGCGCCCCGACGCCGGTGTGCGGCGCGACGCCGAGGAGCGCAGGGAGCGACTGACCGTTCCCCCGGGCGCCCTCGGCCGCCTCGACGAGCTCGGCGAGTGGCTCGCCGCCGCCCAGGGCTCGGTCCCGGTGAAGCCGGTCGAGCGCCCCCGGGTGGTGCTCTTCGCGGGCGACCACGGCGTCGCCGGGCTGGGTGTCTCCGGCCGCCCGGCCGGCGCCGCGCACGAGCTGGTGCGCGCGACGCTCGACGGCGAGAGCCCCGTCGCCGTACTGGCCCGCCGCTCCGGCGTCCCGCTGCGCGTGGTGGACATGGCGCTGGACTGCGATCCGGCGGCGCTGCCGGAGGACGTGGTCCGGCACCGGGTGCGGCGCGGCTCGGGCCGGATCGACGTGGAGGACGCGCTCACCGCCGAGGAGGCGGAGCGGGCGTTCCGCGCCGGGATGGCGATCGCCGACGAGGAGGCGGACTCCGGCACGGACCTGGTCGTGCTGGGCGATCTGAGCGTCGGTGGCACCACCGTCGCGGCCACGCTGATCGCCGCGCTGTGCGGCACGGACGCCTCCGTGGTGACGGGCCGGGGCGGTACGGGCATCGACGACCTGGCGTGGATGCGCAAGTGCGCGGCGATCCGGGACGCGCTGCGGCGGGCCCGCCCGGTGCTGGGCGATCAGCTGGAGCTGCTGGCCGCCACGGGCGGCGCCGATCTGACGGCGATCACCGGCTTCCTGCTCCAGTGCGCGGTGCGCCGCACCCCGGTGATCCTCGACGGGGTGGTCTCCGCGGCGTGCGCCCTCGTGGCGCAGCGGGTGGCGTTCCGGGCCCCGGACTGGTGGCTGGCGGGTCAGGCGAGCGGTGAGCCGGCGCAGGCGAAGGCGCTGGACCGGATGGCGCTGACGCCGTTGCTGGAGCACGGGGTGACCGTCGGCGGGGGCGCGGGCGCGCTGCTGGCTTTGCCGCTGGTCCAGGCCGCGGCGGCGCTCGCGGCGGAGCTCCCGGAGCGGGCGCCGGCGGTGGAGCCGGACGTCGAGGCCCCGGCCGCGACGGAGTCCACGGAGCCCACGGAGGGCGCGGCGGCCACGGCGGCACCGGACACAACGGACACGGCACCGTAAAATCCCCTTCATGGGAGGTGACCGGTGACCGTGCCGCCGGCTCTGGCGCGGGCGGCCCGCGCGGAGTGGGGGTCCGTGGTCACCGCCGTGCGGGACGCGCTCGCCTCCCGCCGGCTCGCGGCGGTCCCGCTCACCCTGTTCGCCGTCGCCCTGACCGCCTGTCTGCACCTGGCGCAGAACCAGCCCTGGGGCCGGCAGCCGGTCGAGGCGCTCGGCTCCGTGACGGCCGGCCAGCCGCTGTGGCTCGCCCTGCTGCGCACTCCCCTGTCGGTGTTCGTGCCTGCGCTCGACCTGCCGGTGTGGGGCGCGCTGGCGCAGGTCCTGCTGGTCTTCGGGGTCGCCGAGGTCTGTCTGGGCCGGTGGTGGACGCCGGCCGTGGCCTACGCCGCCACCCTGGCCGGCACCGCGTACGCCCGGCTCGGCGTCGCCCTCGGGCCGCACTCCCCCGTCGGGCTGCCCGCCCCGGACGCGTGGGTCGTCGACACCGGACCGTCGGCGGCGGTGATCGGCCTGGCGCTCTGTGTCTGCTGGCGCCACCGCGCCCGGGTCACGGGCGCCCTGGTGGCCGCCGCGATGGTGGTCGAGGTGCTGGTCGAGGACAACCTCGCGGGCAGGGAGCACCTGGCGGCCCTCGCCGTGGTCGCCGCCGGCTGCGCGCTGGCCGAGCGGTGGCGCGGCCCGTCCGGCCGGGGTACGAGGCGGCGCGGTCCGTCCGGTGGAGGCACGGGGCGGCGCGGCCCGGCCGACGGGAGTACGGGGCGGCGCGGCCCCTCCGGCGACGGCGCGGCACCCGGCGCTCAGCGGTCCGGCGCTCCCGCCACCAGGTCCTGAACGCGGCGGCGCAGCCGGTCCCAGCGCCGGTCGTGGCGGTACGCCCGCACCCGCGACCGGGCGCGGGCCCGCGGCCGCCCCCGGTAGAAGCGCTTGGCCCAGGGCGAGCCCGGCCGGGCCAGCCGCACGGCGGCCACCAGGGCCACGAAGGGCACCACCAGCCCGATGACCGCCAGCCGGGGCTTGCCCTTGGCCAGGGCGAACAGCGTGACCATGAAGTTGCCGAGCACGGTCATCACCAGCAGGCCCCGGTTCTGCCGTTCGCTTGGGGTCAGCTCGTTCACCCCGAACGGCAGGAAGCCGCCGAGCAGCAGCCCGGCGAAGGCGGCCGTGAGGATCACCGCCTCCACGCTCTTGCGGCCGTCCTCGGTCCAGTACACGTCGTCGAGGTGGAGCACCAGGGCGAACTCGTCCAGCACCAGCCCGGCGCCGACGCCGAAGACGACCGCCGCGACCGCGGAGCCGAAGCCGTGCCGGCCGCTGGCCACCGCGCCGAAGCCGCCGACCACGGTGAGCACCACCCCGGGGACGACGTGGTGCACATGGAGCCCGCCCGTGGAGACGTTCCGGAAGGGGCCCCGGCCCGCCCGGATCAGCCGGGTGATGGTGCGCGTCACGAGGAACGACAGCACGAAGGAGAGCAGGGCGAGCAGCAGGGGCAGCTTGCCGGGCTCCACGATGTTGCGCTCCAGCCAGGGGCCCATGGCACTTGCTCCCGTGAATGCGTCCTACGCGCGCTTCTGCGCGCTTTCTGCGTGCTTCTGCTTGATTGCTCGTGATTGCTCGTGTTTCCGAGCATTCTGCGCGATCCGCCGGTGCACGGCGCCTGCCGACTGCCCGGCGACCGCCCGGTAACCTGCGCGCGATGACGGACACGAGCGACCACACCGGCCGAACCGGCGGCGCGCGCCCCCACCCCCGTACGGGCGCGTCGGCCGCCGAGTCCCTGCGCTTCGCCTTCGGCACGCTGACCGTGTTCCCGGTGCGGGTCGACCGCTGGGACCGGGCCGCCGCCCGGGGCGGGATGCTCTGCGCGCCGCTGGCCGGCGCCGCGGTCGGCGCGGCCGCCGCCGCGCTCGGCGGCGCGCTGCTGTTCCTCGGCGCCGGGCCGCTGCTCGCCGCCGTCGCCACGGCGGCCCTGCCCGCGCTGCTGACCCGGGGGCTGCACCTCGACGGCCTCGCCGACACCGCGGACGGGCTGGGCAGCGCGAAGCCGGCGGACGAGGCGCTGCGGATCATGAAGCGGTCGGACATCGGGCCGTTCGGGGTCATCACCCTGCTCTTCGTCCTGCTGGCGCAGGTCGCGGCGCTGGCGGAGCTGTACGGGGGCGGCTGGGCGCGCGGGGCGGTCGCGGCGGTGGTCGCGGGGGTGGCCGCGCGGTGCGCGCTGACGCTCGGCTGCCGGGCCGGGGTGCCGGCGGCCCGCCCGGAGGGGCTGGGCGCGACGGTGGCGGGCGCGGTGCCGCGCGGCGCGGCGGCCGGCGCGGCGGGGGCCGCGGCGATCGCGGCCGGGGCGGCCGGGTGGCCGTTCGGCGCCGCCGTGGCGGGCCTTCAGGCGCTGGCCGTTCTCGTGGCGCTCGGCGCGGCGGAGTCGCTGCTGCGGCGCTGCCGGCGGCGGTTCGGGGGCGTCACGGGGGACGTGCTGGGGGCCCTCGCCGAGACGGCCGGCACGGCCGCGCTGGTCGTGCTCGCGCTGACCTGACCCCGGGCCCGGCCGCCCGGACCGGCGCCGCCGACGACGCGTCCGCCCGTCTGCCCAAGTGCCCGCCCGAACGAACCGGCCGCCGGCTCCGTGCACCGACGTGGTGCCGACGGGAGCGGAGGTGAGCCCAATGAGCCCGCCGGCCGACGGGCGAACGGGCGGACGGCAGACGGGCAGTCAAGCGGGGAACCGCGCGGACAGGCGACCGCGCGGCGGGCGCGGGCACGAACGGACAAGCGCGCGGCGGCCGGACGCGCGAACGCGGGACGCCTGGCGGGCACACGCGCGAACGGACAAGCCCACGGCGTACGTACGCGTGGCGGCGAACGCACGGCCGTCCGGCGGGCGGACGCGTGAGCGGGCCACCCCGTACGGCCGCGGGCCGGCGCGTCGGCGGCCGCGGGCGCGCGAGGGGGCGGACGAAGTACCCTGCGCCGCAAGCGGGATGACGGCCGCGGCGACCCCGCCGCCGTCGCCCCCGCCCCGTCGGCGGACGCACCGCGCCGACACCCGGACGCGCCCGTTTCGCCCGCGTGAACATACGATGCCCGGAACACGGGCCCGTAAGAACGCCCGAAGCCATCCGACCCTGTGATCCTGGGGCGCGGCCGACCCACCCACCGGCCGACGAACTCAACCGGAAGAGGGACCCCACCACCGTGACTGCACTGACTTTCAGCACTTCCTCCGCGGCGACGCTGCGCGCGGACGCCATCGTCGTCGGCGTCGCCAAGGGCGCCAAGGGCCCGGTCGCGGCCCCCGGCGCCGAGGCCGTGGACACGGCGTTCGACGGAAAGCTGGCCGCCGTTCTGGAAACCCTCGGCGCCACCGGCGGTGAGGGCGAGGTGACCAAGCTGCCCGCGCCCTCCGGCTTCAAGGCCCCGGTCGTGCTGGCGGTCGGGCTCGGCGACGCCCCCGAGGACGAGGGCTTCGGCACGGAGACCCTGCGCCGCGCCGCCGGCGCCGCGGCCCGCGCGCTCACGGGCGCCAAGAAGGGCGCGTTCGCGCTGCCGGTGGCGGACGCCGAGGACGCCGCCGCCGTCGCCGAGGGCGCCCTGATGGGCGCGTACGCCTTCACCAGCTACCGCACGAGCGGCGCCGACTCCGCCGGCGGGGCGAAGAAGAAGGACGACAAGAGCGCGCCGCTGGCCGAGGTGGTCGTGCTCGGCGGCAAGCCGCGCGACAAGGCGTTCAAGGCCGCGGCCGAGCGCGCCGCCGCCGTGGCCGCCGAGGTGAACCGGGCCCGCGACCTGATCAACACCCCCTCCAACGACCTCAACCCCAAGTCCTTCGCGGCCGCCGCCCAGGCCGCCGCCAAGGAGCACGGGCTGAAGATCGAGATCCTGGACGAGAAGGCGCTCGCCAAGGGCGGCTACGGCGGTCTGATGGGCGTCGGCCAGGGCTCGGACAGCCCGCCGCGGCTGGTGCGGATCGGCTACACCCACCCCAAGGCGGAGAAGACGCTCGCCTTCGTCGGCAAGGGCATCACCTACGACTCGGGCGGCATCTCGCTGAAGCCGGCCGGCCACAACGAGACGATGAAGTGCGACATGAGCGGCGCGGCCGCCGTGTTCGCGGCCGTGGTGGCGGTGGCCAAGCTGGGGCTGGCGGTGAACGTCACCGGCTGGCTGGCGCTGGCCGAGAACATGCCGTCCGGCTCGGCGACCCGCCCCGGCGACGTGCTGCGGATGTACAGCGGCAAGACGGTGGAGGTGCTGAACACCGACGCCGAGGGCCGGCTGGTGCTCGCCGACGCGCTGACCCGCGCCTCGGAGGAGAACCCGGACGCGATCGTGGACGTGGCGACCCTCACCGGCGCCATGGTGCTCGCGCTCGGCAACCGCACCTTCGGGATCATGGCGAACGACGACGCGTTCCGGGCCAGCGTGCACGAGATCGCGGAGGAGGTCGGCGAGCAGTCCTGGCCGATGCCGATGCCGGCGGAGCTGCGCAAGGGCATGGACTCCTCGGTGGCGGACATCGCGAACATGGGCGAGCGGATGGGCGGCGGGCTGGTGGCCGGCCTGTTCCTGAAGGAGTTCGTGGGCGAGGGCATCCCGTGGGCGCACCTGGACATCGCGGGTCCGGCGTTCAACGAGTCGGGGCCGTTCGGGTACACCCCGAAGGGCGGCACCGGCTCCGCGGTGCGCACCCTGGTCCGGCTGGCCGAGCGCACCGCCGAGGGCGACCTCGGCTGACGCCCGGCGCGGCGGGCGGCGCGGCGGGGCGCCGCCGAACGCGAGGGGTACGGCCCGACGGGGGCCGTACCCCCTCCGTTCGTTCGCTTTCAACGAAATCCGCCCCGGGATACTCGAGAGTAACCCCCTGTGAGGCCCGTACGGGGGTCTCACACCCCGGCCCCGCGTCCCGCCGTCCGCGAACAAGTGCGAAGATGTTGTCTCGGCAGGACAGGGCCCCCGGCTCACTCACCGAGCGAGCCGACCACAGGGCCGAGCAACCAGCGGCCGAACAACAGCCGCCGCCCGGTCGCCGATGACCGGCTCCGGCGTACCCATGCATGGAGGACGTGACGTGGCGAACGACGCCAGCACCGTTTTCGACCTAGTGATCCTCGGAGGCGGTAGCGGTGGTTACGCCGCTGCCCTGCGCGGGGCGCAGCTGGGCCTGGACGTCGCACTGATCGAGAAGAACAAGCTGGGCGGCACCTGCCTGCACAACGGCTGCATCCCGACGAAGGCACTGCTGCACGCCGGTGAGATCGCGGACCAGGCTCGTGAGGCCGCGCAGTTCGGTGTCAAGGCCACCTTCGAGGGCATCGACATCGAGGGCGTCCACAAGTACAAGGACGATGTGATCGCCGGCCTGTACAAGGGCCTGCAGGGCCTGGTGGCCTCGCGGAAGGTGACCTACATCGAGGGCGAGGGCCGGCTGTCGTCCGCCACCTCGGTCGAGGTGGGCGGCCGGCGCGTCGAGGGCCGCCACATCCTGCTGGCGACCGGCTCCGTGCCGAAGTCGCTGCCGGGTCTGGAGATCGACGGCAACCGCATCATCTCCTCGGACCACGCGCTGAAGCTGGACCGGGTCCCGAAGTCCGCGATCATCCTGGGCGGCGGCGTCATCGGCGTCGAGTTCGCCTCCGCGTGGAAGTCCTTCGGCACCGACGTCACCATCGTCGAGGGCCTCAAGCACCTCGTCCCGGTCGAGGACGAGAACAGCTCGAAGCTGCTGGAGCGCGCCTTCCGCAAGCGCGGCATCAACTTCTCGCTCGGCGCCTTCTTCGAGAAGGCCGAGTACACCGCCGACGGCGTCAAGGTCACCCTGGCCAACGGCAAGGAGTTCGAGGCCGAGGTGCTGCTGGTCGCCATCGGCCGCGGCCCGGTCTCGCAGGGCCTGGGCTACGAGGAGGCCGGGGTCGCGATGGACCGCGGCTACGTCCTCGTCGACGAGTACATGCGGACGAACGTGCCGACCATCTCGGCCGTGGGCGACCTCGTCCCGACCCTCCAGCTCGCGCACGTCGGCTTCGCCGAGGGCATCCTGGTGGCGGAGCGGCTGGCCGGTCTCAAGACCGTGCCGATCGACTACGACGGTGTGCCGCGGGTGACGTACTGCCACCCCGAGGTCGCCTCCGTGGGCATCACCGAGGCCAAGGCCAAGGAGATCTACGGCGCCGACAAGGTCGTCACCCTCAAGTACAACCTTGCGGGCAACGGCAAGAGCAAGATCCTCAAGACCGCGGGCGAGATCAAGCTCGTCCAGGTCAAGGACGGAGCCGTCGTCGGCGTCCACATGGTCGGTGACCGTATGGGCGAGCAGGTCGGCGAGGCCCAGCTGGTCTACAACTGGGAGGCGCTGCCGGCCGAGGTCGCGCAGCTCATCCACGCTCACCCGACGCAGAACGAGGCGCTCGGCGAGGCTCACCTGGCCCTGGCCGGGAAGCCGCTGCACTCCCACGACTGAGTCCTGGGCACGCTGACCACATCCGCAAGATCGTTAGGAGCAACCGAAACCATGGCGGTTTCCGTAACCCTGCCGGCGCTCGGTGAGAGCGTGACCGAGGGCACCGTCACCCGCTGGCTGAAGGCCGAGGGTGAGCGCGTCGAGGCCGACGAGCCGCTGCTCGAGGTCTCGACCGACAAGGTCGACACCGAGATCCCGGCCCCCGCGTCGGGCATCCTGGCCTCCATCAAGGTCGCCGAGGACGAGACCGTCGAGGTCGGCGCCGAGCTCGCCGTCATCGACGACGGCTCCGGCGCCCCCGCCGAGGCCCCCGCCCCGGCCGCCGAGCCGGCTCCGGCCGCGCAGCCCGAGCCCACCCCGGCCCCGGCCGCCGAGGCCCCCGCCCCGGCGCCCGCCGCCGAGGCCCCGGCCGCCGCCCCCGCGGGTGGCGCCCAGGGCACCGACGTCGTGCTGCCCGCGCTGGGCGAGTCGGTGACCGAGGGCACCGTCACCCGTTGGCTGAAGCAGGTCGGCGAGTCCGTCGAGGCCGACGAGCCGCTGCTCGAGGTCTCGACCGACAAGGTCGACACCGAGATCCCCGCCCCGGTCTCCGGCACCCTGCTGGAGATCCTGGTCGAGGAGGACGGCACCGCCGAGGTCGGCGCCAAGCTGGCCGTCATCGGTGCCGCGGGCGCCGCTCCGGCCGCCGCCGAGGCCCCCGCCGCTCCGGCTCCGGCTCCGGCCGCGCCGGCCCCGGCCCCGGAGGCCCCGAAGCAGGAGGCTCCCGCTCCGGCGCCCGCGCCGCAGGCCCCGACCGCCCCGGCGCCGCAGGCCGTCAC
>NZ_JBPQTV010000201.1:0-11474 GCF_051386515.1 Streptomyces sp. URMC 123
CCCCCTCGACCCCCTGACCGCCGAGGAGATAGCCACCGCCCGGCGCGTCCTCGACGAGGCGGGCAAGGTGGCCCCCACCACCCGCTTCCCCCTGGTCCTGCTGGAGGAGCCCGACCGGCACACGGTCCTCGCGCACCGCGACGGCGACCCCGTCGTACGCCGGCTGCGCGTCACCCTGCTCGACACCGCCACCGGCGCCGCCGCGGAGGCCCTCGTCGACGTCACCGCCCGGGCGCTCCTCGCCCACCGGCCCCTCGACGCCGCGACCGAGGGCCAGCCGCCGTTCCTCTTCGAGGAGTTCGAGCACGTCGACGGGATCGTCAAGGCCGACCCCGGCTGGCGCAAGGCCATGGCGGAGCGCGGGATCACCGACACCGCCCTCGTCATCGCCGCGCCCCTCGCCGCCGGCGACCTGTGCCTGGAGGGCCGGCCCGGCCGGCGCCTGGTGCGCTCGCTGACCTTCCTGCGCTGCTCCGCCGACGACAGCCCCTGGGCCCACCCCGTGGCCGGGCTGGTCGCCGACGTCGACCTCGTCGAGCGGCGCGTGGCCCGGCTCACCGACACCGGGGCCGTGCCCGTGCCCACCGAGTGCGGGCGCTACGAGGCCGCGTTCAACGGCCCGCCGCGCACCGATCTGCGGCCCCTGCGCATCACCCAGCCCGAAGGCCCCTCCTTCACCCTCGACGGGCCCCTGCTCACCTGGCAGAACTGGTCCTTCCGGCTCGACTTCAACGCCCGCGAGGGTCTGGTGCTGCACCAGCTCGCCCTGCGCGACGGCGAGCGGACCCGGCCCGTGCTGCACCGCGCCTCGCTCGCCGAGATGGCCGTGGCCTACGGCGAGGCCGAGCCCGCCCGCAACTGGGTCGCCTTCCTCGACGCCGGCGAGTACACCCTCGGCCGCAACGCCAACGCCCTGCGGCTGGGCTGCGACTGCCTCGGCGAGATCAGTTACGTCGACGCCGTCCTCGCCGACGACCACGGCAACCCCGAGACCCTGCCCAACGCCATCTGCGTCCACGAGGAGGACACCGGCCTGCTCTGGAAGCACACCGACATCTTCAACGGCATGGCCGTCGAGAGCCGCCGCTCCCGCCGGCTCGTCGTCTCGTACATCGCCACCGTCGGCAACTACGACTACGGCTTCTACTGGTACCTCTACCAGGACGGCACGATCTCCTTCGAGGTCAAGGCCACCGGCATCGTGCAGACCTACGCCACCGAGCCGGGCGCGGGTTCGCCGCACGCCACCGAGGTCGCCCCCGGCCTGCTCGCCCCCTACCACCAGCACCTGTTCTGCGTGCGGCTCGACCCGGCCGTCGACGGGCCCGCCAACACCGTCGAGGAACTCGACGTCGTGCCCGTGCCCACCGGGCCCGACAACCCGGCGGGCAACGCGTTCACCGTCCGCGCCACCCCGCTGGCCGACAGCGCGGAGGGGGGCAGGGTCGCCGACGCCACGGTCGGCCGCCGCTGGCGGATCACCAACCCGAACTCCCGCAACCGGATGGGCGCGCCCGTCGCCTACACCCTCGTCCCGGAGGCCAACCCGGTGGTGCTCGCCCGGCCCGGCTCGGCGGTCGCCCGCCGGGTCGCCTTCGGCACCCGGCACCTGTGGGTCACCCGGCACCGGCCCGAGCGGCGCTACCCCGCGGGCGACTACCCCAACCAGCACCCCGGCGGGGGCGGGGTCGCCCAGTGGGCGCGGGGCGGGGAGTCCCTGGAGAACACGGAGCTGACCCTCTGGCACACGTTCGGGCCGACGCATCTGCCGCGGCTGGAGGACTGGCCGGTGATGCCGGTCGACACCTGCGGCTTCACCCTGCGGCCGACGGGCTTCTTCGACCGCAACCCCACGCTCGACCTGCCCTGACGAGTGGGCGGATGGACGGGCGGCCGGGCGGACGGGCGGACGGGCGGCCGGCGGGCTGGCGGTACGGGTTCGGGGCGCGCGGTGACGGGCGTACGGCGGTGGGCCCCAGCGCTCGGGGCGCGTGGCGGGCGCGCGGTAGCGGGCGCCTCAACGATCCCGCGCACGATCGCGAGCCCCAGCCCCGCCCCCGTATCGCCGTGCCGCCGGCCGCCCGCGCCCGGCTCCGCCTCCGAGCCGCTGCCGCTCGCCGCCGGGGGCGTGCGCGCCGTGCCGCCGCGCCACCCCGTGTCGAACACCCGGGGCAGGTCCTCGTCCGGGATGCCGCCGCAGCCGTCCTCGACGGCCACCACCACCCGGTCGCCCTCGCGGCGGGCACTGACCGCGACCGTGCCCTCGGCCGGTGTCGCCCGGACCGCGTTGACCAGCAGGTTGCCCAGGACCCTGGTCATCTCGTGGCCGTCCACCCGCACCGGCAGCCGGGCCACCCCGCCGTCCACGAGCCGTACGCCGTGCCGTTCGGCGAGCGGCCGGGCGCCGGCGAGCGCGTCGTCGACCAGGTCGTAGACCGAGACCCGGGACAGGCTCAAGGACAGCGCGCCGGCCTGGATGCGGGAGAGCTCGAAGAGGTCGTCCACCATGCCGGACAGCCGGTCCACCTCCGTCCGGATGCGGGCGTGATAGCGCGCGGGGTCGGCGGCCACGCCGTCCTCCAGCGCCTCCGCCATGGCCCGCAGGCCCGCCAGCGGGGTGCGCAGGTCGTGCGAGATCCAGGCGATCAGCTCGCGCCGCGAGTCCTCCAGGTCCCGCTCGCGCCGCCGGGAGGCGGCCAGCCGCGCGCTGGTCTCCTCCAGGGCGCGGGCGAGCGCGGCCAGTTCGGCGGTGGGCGGGTCGGCGGGGGCGGCGAAGCCGCCCTCGCTGCCGACCGTGCGGGCCGCCGCCGCCAGCTCCCGGCCGCCCGCGGCGATCCGGCGGCCGAAGACCAGCGCGGCGGCCAGCGAGACGACCGCCGACATGCCCACCACGACCAGCACCACCCGCAGATCGTGGGCGGAGAGGAACATCTCCACGGCGACCGCGACCGTGCCGGCCGCCATGGCCGCGACGGCGAGCGCCGCCACGGTGAACAGCGAGAGCACCACGGAGCGGCGGCGCAACAGCCGTACGGCGGGAGCGAAGACCAGCCCGGCGCCGCCGGCGCCGCCGGCGGCGAGAAGGGCGATCAGCAGCAGATCCCTCATGCCGACGCCCCGCTGCCGGGCCCAGCAGCGGGGCGGGCGTCTGGGCTCGGCCCGCCCGTGGGGCCGCCACCCTGCCCGTCTGCCGGGTTGACCTTGGCCTTCGGCCCGCCGCCGGGCCAGCCGGCGGGGCCCTGCCCGCCCGCTGGGCCGCACTCGGCCTTCGGCCCGCTGCCAGGGCGGGCGTCGGGGCCCTGCCCGGCCGGCGGGTCGGCCTCCGGGCCTTGCCCGTCCGTCGGGCCGGGCCCGGCCTTCGGCCCGTCGCCGGGGGCGAAGCGGTAGCCCGCGCCCCACACCGTCTGGATCAGTCGGGGCGCGGCCGGGTCGTCCTCGATCTTCTCGCGCAGCCGCCGCACATGCACCGTCACCGTGGAGAGATCGCCGAACTCCCAGCCCCACACCTGGCGCAGCAGTTCCTCGCGGCCGAAGACCTGCCCCGGGTGGCGGAGCAGGAACAGCAGCAGATCGAACTCCCGGGCGGTCAGCGGCAGCTCCCGCCCGGCGCGCTCGGCCCGGCGCGCGCCGGGGTCCGCGACGAGTTCCCCGGCCCGGACCGGGGCGGCGGGCGTGGCGGCCGGCGGCGGGGCCTCCGCGCGCCGGAGCACCGAGCCCACCCGCAGCACCAGCTCCCGCGGGCTGAACGGCTTGCTGACGTAGTCGTCCGCGCCCAGCTCCAGCCCGAGAATCCGGTCCGCCTCGTCACCGCGCGCGGTGAGCATGACCACCGGGACCGGAGGGGCGCCCTCGGCCTCGCCGGCCGCGCGCAGCCGGCGGCACACCTCCAGCCCGTCCAGGCCGGGCAGCATCAGGTCGAGGACGACCAGGTGCGGCCGGAAGGCGGCGGCGCGGTCGAGGGCGGCGAAGCCGTTGGCGACGTGGGCCACCTGGTAGCCGGCGCGGGCGAGGTAGCCGCCGACGACCTCGGCGACGGTCGGGTCGTCCTCGACGACGAGAATTCGGCGGGCGGGGTCGCTGGTCACGGCGTCACCGGCCGGCCGGGGCGAGATCGGCGGCGCCGAAGGAGACGGAGAACCGCTCGCACCAGATGACGGCGCTGCGGAACCGCGACAGATCGGTGCCGGCCGGGATGGTGTAGTTCTGGTTGCCGAGGTTGCCCTTCAGCCCGGCGAGCTGTACGGCGCCCTCGCCCAGCCCCCGCTCCACGGCCGCGGCGTCCCGGGTCGACAAATACACCCGCACATCGGGACCTTCCGAGGTGCTCAGGTCCTCCAGCCGCAGCAGCCCCGTGCCGTCGGTCAGCCGCAGGACACGGGCGGTGCCGGTGGTGGTGTGCTCATGGGAGACGAACCGCCCGGAGGACTGCTCCCCGGCCCCGGCGGCCCGGTCGCGCCCGGCGGCGGCCCCGCCCGGTGCGGTGCCCGGCGCGGTGGCGCGCGGCGCGGTGGGGGCCGGGGCGGCGCCGGAGGGCAGCTGCTCGTTCACGGTGGTGTCGGTGAACGCCTTCCACGGCTGGAAGGCGTACAGGCCGACCGCGGCGACGAGGGCGAACGCGGCGAGGACGGGCACGATCACGCGCCACGACGGACGGATGCGGCTGGGCATCGGGGCCTCCGGGAAGGTTCGGGCGGGCGGACGGGGCCGCCGGCCCTCGGGCTCATGCTCCCAGCCAACCGGCGGCGGCGGGCCGCCGCACGCCGTCCCGCCCGCCCGTAAGACTCCGGTAATCTCCCCGGGTCCGCCGTTTCCGGTGACGGAAAAGCTACGTTGCGTTCTCGTACGCGGCAACAGGAGAGTCGCGCGAAAGGCGCTTCGGAGCAGGTTGTGGCGGCGCATTCGATGCGGCGTCAAAGGCTTCAGCGCAACAATCCCGCTCCGTGTGTTGCAATGACCTGAAGGTGGACCCTAGGGTGGCGGCGTCCGGACCGCGAAGGTCGGACAGGGCCACGAAGGAGACCGCGATGCCGGGAGGCCGGCTCACCCAGCAGGAACGCCAGCAGATCGCGCTGGGACTGGCCGACGGCCTCGCGTACGCGGAGATCGCCCGCCGCCTCGGCCGCCCCACCTCGACGGTCACCCGCGAGGTGATGCGCAACGGCGGACCCACCTCGTACCGCGCCGACCTGGCCCACCGCGCCACCGAACACCGCGCCCACCGCCGCAGAAAGGCCGCGCCCCGGGACCCGAACACGCCCCCGCCGGCGCACGGGCGCGACCCCGAGGCCGTGCGCGAGTACGAGGAGGTGTTCACCACCGTCTTCATGCAGTCGGGCCTGCCCAAGATGACGGCCCGGGTGCTGGTCTGCCTCTACACCACGGACGAGGGCAGCCTCACCGCGGCCGACCTCGTCCGGCGCCTCCAGGTCAGCCCGGCGTCCGTCTCCAAGGCGATCGCGTTCCTGGAGGCCCAGGGACTCGTCCGCCGGGAGCGCGACGACCGCCGCCGTGAGCGCTACGCCGTCGACAACGACGTCATGTACCAATCGACGATGGCCGGTGCCCGCGCCACCGCCCAGCTCGGCGAGACCGCGCGCCAGGGCGTCGGCATCCTCGGCCCCGGCACGCCGGCCGCCGCCCGCCTGGAGAACATCGCCCGCTTCGTCGACTTCATCTCCGAGAGCATCGCCCGCGCCGCGGACCAGGCCCGCGAGATCCTCCACACGCGACCCGAGGGGACCCCGGACAGCGCGGGTTGAGCCACCCGTCGGCGCCACCCTGGCCACCCGTCGGCGTCGCCTCGCGCCACCCGTCATGCCACCACATCAGTGCCGGTGGTGCCCCGGCCACGACCACTGCGCCACCTCCGGCATGTCCACGCCGTGCTCCCGTACGTACGCGTGGTGCCGGGTGCGCGCGTCGGCCATCTCCTGGCGCACCTCCACCGCCCGCACCCCGAGCCCCGGCACCCGGTCGATGACGTCCATGACCAGGCGGAAGCGGTCGAGGTCGTTGCGGACGACCATGTCGAACGGGGTCGTGGTGCTGCCCATCTCCTTGTAGCCGCGGACATGGAGCTGGCCGTGGCCGCTCCGCCGGTAGGCCAGCCGGTGCACCAGCCACGGATATCCGTGGTACGCGAAGATCACCGGCCGGTCGCGGGTGAACAGCGCGTCGTACTCCGCGTCCGGCATGCCGTGCGGATGCTCCTCGCGGGGCATCAGCCGCGTCATGTCGACGACGTTGACCACCCGGACCCGCAGCTCGGGCAGGTGCCGGCGCAGCAGGTCGGCCGCGGCCAGCACCTCCAGGGTCGGTACGTCGCCGGCGCAGGCGAGCACCACGTCCGGCTCGCCGCGGCCGTTGTCCTCCGTGCCCGCCCAGGGCCACACCCCCGCGCCGCGGGCGCAGTGGGCGCGCGCCTCCTCCAGCGTGAGCCAGTCCGGGCACGGCTGCTTGCCCGCGACGATCACGTTCACCAGGTCGCGGCTGCGCAGCGCCTGGTCGGCGACGCACAGCAGGGTGTTGGCGTCCGGCGGCAGATGAACCCGTACGACGTGCGGGCTCTTGTTGAGGACGTGGTCGACGAAGCCGGGGTCCTGGTGCGAGAAGCCGTTGTGGTCCTGGCGCCACACGTGCGAGGTGAGCAGGTAGTTGAGGGAGGCGACGGGCCGCCGCCAGGGCAGGTCGCGGGCGGTCCTGAGCCACTTGATGTGCTGGTTGACCATGGAGTCGACGATGTGGACGAACGCCTCGTAGCAGGAGAACACGCCGTGCCGGCCGGTCAGCAGATAGCCCTCCAGCCAGCCCTGGCACAGGTGCTCGGAGAGCACCTCCATCACCCGGCCGTCGCGCGCCAGGTGCTCGTCGCCCGGCAGCGTCTCCGCCTGCCAGGCGCGGCCGGTGGCGCCGTACACCGCCTGCAGGCGGTTCGAGTCCGTCTCGTCCGGCCCGAACACCCGGAAGTCCCGCCGGTCGGCGGTGTCCGCCATGATCCTGGCGAGCAGGCCGCCGAGGACCTTGGTCGGCTCGTGGACCTCGGTGCCCGGCTTGCCCACCGGCACGGCGAAGGGTTCGAGGGCGGGCAGGGGCAGCGAGCGCAGCAGCCGGCCGCCGTTGGCGTGCGGGGTGGTGCCGAGGCGGGCGTCGCCCTCGGGCACCTGCCGCAGCACCTCCGGGCGGGGCCGGCCCTCGTCGTCGAACAGTTCGCCGGGCCGGTAGGAGCGCAGCCACTCCTCCAGCAGCCGCAGGTGCCCGGGGTCGTCGCGGACGCCGGACAGCGGGACCTGGTGGGCGCGCCAGGTGCCCTCCACCGGCTCCCCGTCCACCTCGGCCGGGCAGGTCCAGCCCTTGGGCGTGCGCAGCACGACGACCGGCCAGCGGGGCCGCTCCGTCGCGCCCTCCTCGCGGGCCGCCCGCTGGGCCTCGGCGATCCGGTCGAGGGCGGTGTCCAGGGCCGCCGCCATCGCCCGGTGCACCTGGCGCGTATCGTCCCCGGCGACATGGATCGGCTCGTGGCCGTAGCCGCGCAGCAGCGCGTCCAGCTCGGCGCGGGGCAGCCGGGACAGCACCGTGGGGCCGGCAATCTTGTATCCGTTGAGGTGCAGGATGGGCAGGACCGCGCCGTCGTGCACCGGGTCGAGGAACTTGTTGGAGTGCCAGGAGCCGGCCAGCGGGCCCGTCTCGGC
Organism: Streptomyces sp. URMC 123; assembly: GCF_051386515.1. Taxonomy (NCBI): domain Bacteria; kingdom Bacillati; phylum Actinomycetota; class Actinomycetes; order Kitasatosporales; family Streptomycetaceae; genus Streptomyces; species Streptomyces sp. URMC 123. The sequence goes on from NZ_JBPQTV010000201.1 coordinate 7,689, forward strand.
CTCCCCGTCGCCGATCACACAGGCCACCAGCAGGTCGGGGTTGTCCAGCGCGGCCCCGTAGGCGTGGGCGAGGGAGTAGCCCAGCTCGCCGCCCTCGTGGATGGAGCCCGGCACGTCGGGCGCGACATGGCTGGGCACACCGCCGGGGAAGGAGAACTGCCGCATCAGCCGGGCCATGCCCGCCGCGTCCCGGCTCACGTCCGGGTAGGTCTCGGAGTAGCTGCCGTCCAGCCAGGCGTTGGCCAGCACCGCCGGGCCGCCGTGGCCCGGCCCCCAGATGCACAGGGCCTCCAGGTCCCGGGCCTTGATCACCCGGTTGAGGTGGGCGTACACCAGGTTCAGCCCGGGGGAGGTGCCCCAGTGGCCCAGCAGCCGCGGCTTGATGTGCTCGGCGCGCAGCTCCTCCTGGAGCAGGGGGTTGTCGAGCAGATAGATCTGCCCGACGGCGAGGTAGTTCGCCGCCCGCCAGTACGCGTCGAGCGTGGCCAGTTCCTCGTCCCCGAGCCCGCCGGGGTGCTCGGGGCCCTCGGGCCGCGCTCCGGGGGCCGCCGGGTCGGACTGCGCCGTGGACATCGAACCTCCCGCGAAGATTACCTGTGAGGTACGCGTTCCACGGTGGGCCCGCGTCATGCGGCCGTTCCGGGGCGCTGCACCCCGATGGCCCACGGGACGGCCCGGCCGAGCGGTGGCCTTCGCGGAACGGTCATGCTGTGGCCTTCGCGGAGCGGCCGTGCCGCGCGCGGTGACCTGCCATGCCGCCACGGCCGCGCATTTCTTGTGAGCATGACATTCCCTTTTCCGTGAGCATGACATTTCGACGGGCGTCCGCGCGGCGCGGGAATCGGAGCCGAATGGATACGGGGGCGTGCGACGGATCGTGTCGCGACGACTCATGTGACGGCTCAAATGCCGCCGCTTACACGTCTGTTGGGTTCGTGGGAAAACCTGGACGGGTCCGACCGATTGTGGCAGGGTGAAGATCACTGGTGATCGCCGAGTGCGAGCGAGGGGGCTCCCGGCAGTGCGTTGGTTCCGCCTGCTCGTCGTCGGTCACGGCATCTCGGCATACGGCAGTTACCTCAACATGGTGGCGTTGAATCTCTTCGTCTACCAGGAGGCGGGCAGCGCCCTGGCGGCCGGGCTGTTCATGGCCCTGCGCCTGGCGACCAGCGTGGTCTCGGGATTCGTGAGCGGATGGCTCGTCACCCGATTCGACCGCAAACGGCTGATGGTCGGCGCCGATCTCACCCAGGCGGCCGTCCTGGTGGCGGTTCTGCTGGCGCCGAGCGGCTCCCGGCTCTCCCTTCTCTACGGTGCCGCGGTGGCCACGGGATTCTGCTCCACGCTCTCCCAAGTGGCCCTGCGCAGCAGCGTCCCGGAAATCGTCGGCGCCGATCTGCGGGCCCGCGCCAACGGTCTGCTGGTCACCTGGCGCTCCCTCGCGATGATCGCGGGATTCGCCTCCGCGGGCGTGGTGATCTCCGAGTTCGACTACGCCACCGCGTTCGCGCTGGACGCCGCCACCTTCGTGATCTCCGCGATCAATCTCTCCTTGCTGCCGATCAGGACCCGGGCGGGGCCGGATGCCGTGGAGCCGGATTCCGCGGGGGCGGATTCCGCGGCGGGCGGCGGTCCATCGAACGGCGGCCCATCGAACGACGGCCGATTACGGGCCTTCGTACTGCTGCGGGCGATGCCCCTGGTCGCGGTGATGATCGGCATACGAGCCGTCGACGGCCTGGGATCGTCGTCCCACAATGTGGCGCTGCCCGTGTACTCCAGCGCCCTGGACCCCTCCCACCCGGCGGTCTTCGTCAGCCAGTTCTGGGCGACCTGGGCCGTGGGCAACATCGTCGCCCAGCAGATCTGCGGACGCCTCGCCCGGCGCGCCGGCCGCACCCCCGGCGAGCGGGCCTTCGCCCTCGGCGCCTGTGTGATGTCGGCCGCCTTCATCCTGGTCTTCAGCGGACTGCCGACCCCCTTGGCCGTCACCGTGGCGCTCATCGCCGGAATGGCCGACGGATTCACGGAAATCGCCTATGTGTCCCGGCTCCAGGAAGCCCCCGACCACCACCGCGGCCGGCTCTTCGGACTCTCCGCGTCCGCCGAGAACGGGGGATTCGGACTGGGCATGATCGTGAGCGCGGCGGCCCTCGACCACTTCTCGCCCCTGGGCGTCGTCGGCGCTTTCCACGGCGTCGCCATCGCCCTGTGCGCGGGATTCCTCGTCGCCCTCACGGTCGTCGGCCGGCGCCGCCCGAAAACCGGAAAGCGGTGGAACGCGACAGCCGACACCGCCATTCCGTCCGGGGAAACCGACGCCGCCGTGGGAGGAAAGACATGAACACCCCGTACGGCGATGCCGTCGCCGTCATCGGCATGGCCTTCCGTTTCCCCGGAGCCGACGGCCCCGAGGAATTCTGGCGGATCATCCGCGACGGCGAAAGCCACATCCGCCGGTTCACCGAGAACGAACTCGCGGCGGCCGGCGTACCCCCCGAGCACTACGGCGACCCCGAGTTCATCGGCGCCGGCGGAGTGCTGGAGGGCATTTCCGGATTCGACGCCGCGTGCTTCGGCATGAGCCGCCGGGAAGCGGAGATCACCGACCCCCAGCAGCGCCTGTTCCTGGAGTGCTGCCGGCACGCGCTGGAGAACGCCGGATACGCCGTCGAGCGCCCGGGATCGACCGTGAGCGTCCACGCCACCGCCGGCCACCACCTCTACTCCATGGAGTCCTACCTCCTCAACAACGTCCTCCCTTCCCACCCCGGCGACGACTGGGCCTCCCGGCTCCAGACCCTCATCGGCAACTACGCCGACTTCACCGCCACCCGGGTGGCCTTCCGCCTCGGGCTCACCGGGCCCGCCGTCGGCGTCCAGACCGGCTGCTCCGGCTCGCTCGTCGCCGTGCGGCTCGCCGCCCAGTCGCTGCTCACCGGCGAGAGCGACCTCGCCCTCGCCGGAGCCACCGCCGTCCATGTGCCCCAGGTGCTCGGCTACCGCCACGTCAAGGGCTCGATCCTCTCCCGCTCCGGCCGGCTGCGCCCGTTCGACGCCGCGTCGGACGGCACGGTGGGCGGCGCGGGCGTCGCCGCCGTCGTGCTGAAACGTCTCGGCCGGGCCCTCGCGGACGGTGACACCGTCCACGGGGTGATCCGCGGCTGGGGCGTCACCAACGACGGCGCGGGCAAGACCACGTACGCCGCCCCCGGTGCCGAGGGCCAGCGGCGCGCCATCCGCAGGGCCCTGGCCCACGCCGGCGTCGGCGCCGACACCATCGGCTACCTCGAGACCCACGGCACCGGCACCTTCAAGGGCGACCCCATCGAACACGAGGCCGCCAGCGCCGCCTTCCGCGAGGACTCCGAGCGGACCGGCTACTGCGCCCTCGGCTCCGTCAAGGCCAACATCGGTCACCTCGACGTGTGTTCGGGCCTGGCGGGCCTGATCAAGGCTCTGCTGGTGCTGCGGCACGGCGTGATCCCGCCCATGGCCGGCTTCACCCGGCCCAACCCCGGACTCGACCTGGCGCGCAGCCCCTTCACCATCCCCACCGAGGCCCGGCCCTGGCCGGCGGTGGACGGCCTGCCGCGCCGCGCCGGCGTCACCTCGCTCGGCGTCGGCGGCACCAATGTCCATCTGATCGTGGAACAGGCCCCCGAGCCGCCGCCCCGCCCGGCCGCGGCGGTGGTGACCAGGTCGGCGAGGTGGGTGTCGGGGTGGGCGCGCAGATGGTCGCGGAAGGCGCGGGCGTTGGCCTCGGCGGCGGCCGGGCGCCACCAC
>NZ_JBPQTV010000202.1:0-11473 GCF_051386515.1 Streptomyces sp. URMC 123
TTTCAGCAGCGCCCCGGCCACATCCGCCCCACCCGCGTGGACCCCGCCCTCCTGGACGACTGGACAGGCCACTTCCTCGCCCAGCTCGCCGCGCCCTCCGCCGAACTCATGAACACCAGTGGCGGCGTGATCCTGGTGGACACCGCCACCGGATCGCAGGCATGGACGGAACCGGCCGGGGGTGGCTGGCACGTGCATCAGCACGGCCCGCTCAACCTCTGGGACCAAGTGGAAGACGCCCTGACCACGTGGCAGAGCGCAGGCTCACCCCCGCAGTCCGACTTCGGCATGACCGTGGAACCGGACGGCACGCAGCGGGTATGGATCAGTGCCCCCGACGGGCCCTCCTGGGACCTGCCCGTCTAGCAGAACCGGCTCACGTGGTGCTGCGCCTACCGGCCCTGACCCCCGCGGCCGCGGGACGGCCCCTGACCCGCGCGGCCGCGGGACGGCCTATCGGCCCTGAGCCGCCTTCCTCAACGGCGCGCGGCCCGGCGCGGACAGGTGCAGCACCTCGTACCGCTCCGTGGCCTCCTCCTCCGGCGGGACCGCCTCCGCCCAGAGCACGAACTGCAGCAGCCGCCAGTGGTGGGGGTCGACGGCCAGCGCGGCGGTGTGCACGCCCTCGCGCCGCGCCAGCGCGCCGAGTTCCGCGGTCTCCCGCTCGATCCGGGCGGCCAGGCCCAGTCCGTCGGCGCCCGGGTCGGCGTCGGCCGGGAGCGGGGTGAGGCGGCGCGAGGCGGCCCTCGGGGACGTGCCGCGCGCCGGCCCCGCCACCTCGGCGACGCCCGTCCAGTGCTGGACCGGCGGCCTGCCGAAGTCCCGGACGATGCCCTGAAATCCGCCGCCCCCGACCAGGAAGTGGCTCATCGCTGCGGTGTCGTCCCACAGATAGAACGGCGCGTACTGGTTGACCGGCGAGCCGTCGCGCCCGCGCTCCCGGATCAGATAGGCCTTCAGGCCCAGCCCCGCGCGGTCGTCGAGCGTGTGCCCGTGGTCGGCGACGCGCCGGCGGATGATCCGCATGTCGTAGTCGGCGGGCAAGGTGATCTCGTACTGCTTGGCGTACATGGCGTGTGCTCGCAATTCGCTTCGATGGTGTCCGGCGTCCCGCCGGGCGGGGGCGTCAGTCGCCGGTGGCCCGGTCGGCGAGCAGGGCGAGGACGCCGTCGACGGCCCGTTCGAACGGCTCGGTGGAGTCGGCGGCGCGGGCCAGGACGTAACCGCCCTGGAGCACCGCGACCACGGTGGAGGCCGTGGCCTCCGGCGCGAGCCCGGCGACCGGCTCCCCGCGCTCCCGGCCCTCGGTCAGGACCTCGGCGAGGCGGGTGCGCAGCCAGGCGAAGGTCTCCTCGACCGGCCGGCGCAGCACCGGGTCGGCCATGACGTCCGGGTCCTGGGTGAGCCGGCCGATCGGGCAGCCCTTGAGCACGTCGCGCTCCCGCCGCAGATAGGCGGTGATCCGCTCGATCGCCGTGCCCGGCCCGCCGAGCAGCGCCTCGGCCGTGGCGCGCATCTCCTGGGCGGTCCGCTCGATCGCGGCCAGCGCCAGGTCCGGCTTGCCGCCGAAGTGGTGGTACATGCTGCCCTGCCCGGCGCCGGCCCGCTGCTGGATGGCCTTGGGGCTGGTCCCGACGTATCCGCGCTCCCACAGCAGTTCGCGGGTGCTCTCGATGAGGCGTTCGGATGCGGTGCTCATGCGATCAGTGTACATACCAGTAGGTACAGAGCGGGGTGCCGGTGATCGCACGGCCCGTACGGTGGCGGGTCACCGTGGCGCGGTGACCCGCTCCCCGGTGGCCGCCGCGTCGTGCGGGGTGTCCCGCAGCCCCAGGCGCAGGTGCTCGACGTGGAACAGCGCCTGGTCCAGCAGCTCGGCCACGTGGTGGTCGTAGAGGGCGTAGACGATCGAGCGGCCCCGCCGCTCGCCGGTCACCAGGCCGAGGTTGCGCAGCAGCCGCAGCTGGTGCGAGCAGGCGGAGGGCTCCATCTCCACGGCCTGGGCGAGGTCGCCCACCGCGCACGGGCCCTCGTTGAGGCGGGCGAGGATGCGCAGCCGGGAGGGGGTGGCCAGGGCCTGGAGCGTGGCGGCCACATCGGCGGTGCCCACGGCGTCCAGGCGCTCGCGAGTGGTGGCGGTGTTCCTGGCGTCGACTCCGTGGCCCATGCGGTCCATCCTACCGACCACATATGAAGACCTGTTCAGTTGTTCCGGTATGGTGGGGCGCTCCCGTCCGCTGCCCGAGAAGGGTCGTTCCGCCGTGTCCGCAACCGTGGCCCAGCGCCCCGATCACGCACCACCGCCCCCGTCGCCGGCCGCGCCGCCCCGGCGCCGCACCCGGGTGTTCGCGCTGGCGGAGGCCCGCTGGGCGGCCGCCGCCCTGGCGCTCTTCCTGCTCGCGCTGCCGGCCCAGGCGGCCGGGGCGCCGGCCTGGCTCTGGGGCCCCCTCTACGCCGCCGCCTACCTCGCCGGCGGCTGGGAACCGGCTCTCACCGGGCTGCGGGCCCTGCGCGCGCGGACCCTGGACGTCGATCTGCTGATGATCGTGGCCGCGGTCGGCGCGGCGGCGATCGGGCAGGTGATGGACGGCGCCCTGCTGATCGTCATCTTCGCGACCTCCGGCGCGCTGGAGGCCCTGGCCACGGCGCGCACCCAGGACTCGGTGCGCGGCCTGCTCGACCTCGCGCCCGCCACCGCGACCCGGCTGTCCGCCGACGGCGGCGAGGAGACCGTCGCGATCGAGGACCTGGCGGTCGGCGATGTGATCCTCGTCCGCCCCGGCGAGCGCGTCGGCGCCGACGGCAGGGTGCTGGCCGGCGCGAGCGAGGTCGACCAGGCCACCATCACCGGCGAGCCCCTGCCGGTGGCCAAGCGGGCCGGTGACGAGGTGTTCGCCGGCACGCTGAACGGCACCGGCGCGCTCCGGGTGCGGGTGGAGCGGGACGCCTCCGACTCGGTGATCGCCCGGATCGTCGCCCTGGTCGCCGAGGCGTCCGAGACCAAGGCGCCCACGCAGCTGTTCATCGAGAAGGTCGAACGGTGGTACGCGGTCGGCCTCGTGCCGGCCACGCTCGCCGTCTTCGCGATCCCGCTCGCGTTCGGCTCCGCGCCGGCGGACGCGCTGCTCCGCGCCATGACCTTCATGATCGTGGCCTCGCCGTGCGCGGTGGTGCTGGCCACGATGCCGCCGCTGCTGTCCGCCATCGCGAACGCCGGCCGCCACGGTGTGCTGGTGAAGTCCGCCGTGGTGGTCGAGCGGCTCGGTGAGGTGGACACGGTCGCGTTCGACAAGACCGGCACGCTGACCGAGGGCACGCCCCGGGTCACCGAGGTCCACCCGCTCCCGCTGCCGCGGTCGGTGCCCGGCGGGGGCCTCGCCGAGGCGGATCTGCTGGCGCTGGCCGCGGCGGTCGAGCGCCCCAGCGAGCACCCGCTCGCGCGGGCGGTCGTCGACGCGGCGCGCGAGCGGGGGCTCGACCTCGCGGACGCGGAGGACTTCGTGTCGGTCCCGGGGGTGGGGGTGAGCGCGACGGTGGCGGGCGCCGGCGCTGGTGACGGCCGCGGGGGCGCGGTGGGCCAGGTCCGGGTGGACGTCGGCGCGCCGGCGCGGCTGCTGGACGGGTCCGGCTACGGGTACGGGGCTGGGCCTGGGGCCGAGTACGGGTCCGGGCCTGGGTCCGGGTCCGGGCCTGGGTCCGGGTCCGGGTCCGGGGGCGACGGCGGCTCGGACCGGGCCGTCGCTGTGGCCAACGCCGTTGCCGCCGCCGTGGCCGCGGAGGTGGAGGAGAGCGGGCACACCGCGGTGGTCGTCCGGCGGGACGGCGTACCGGTGGGGGTCCTCGGCCTCGCCGACCGCCCGCGCCCCGGGGCCGCGGCCGCCACCGCGGCCCTGCGCTCGCTGACCGGCACCGCCCCGATCCTGCTGACCGGCGACAACCCGCGCGCCGCCGCGCGGCTCGCCGCGGAGGTCGGCATCACGGACGTCCGGGCCGCGCTGCTGCCCCAGGACAAGGTCGGTGCCGTACGCGAGCTGACGGCCGCCGGGCGCAGGGTGCTGGTCGTCGGCGACGGCGTCAACGACGCCCCCGCGCTGGCCGCCGCGCACACCGGGATCGCGATGGGCCGCGCCGGTTCCGACCTCGCGCTGGAGACCGCCGACGCCGTCGTCGTACGCGACGAACTCGCCACCGTCCCCGCGGTGCTGGCCCTCTCCCGCGAGGCCCGCCGCCTGGTGGTGCAGAACCTGGTGATCGCCTCGGTCTTCATCACCGGCCTCGTGGTCTGGGACCTCGTCGGCCATCTGCCGCTGCCGCTCGGGGTCCTCGGCCACGAGGGCTCCACGGTGCTCGTCGGCCTCAACGGCCTGCGCCTCCTGCGCACGTCGGCCTGGCGCCGCGCCTCCGCCCCGGCCGCGGCCCCCGTAGCCTGAACGCGATGCGGCCGGGGTTCGCCGCACGGCCGCGGGAGGGGGCTCGTATGGCAGCGCGCTGCGTCGTTCTCGACATCGGTGGAGTCCTGGAGATCACCCCGGAGACCGGGTGGCCGGGGGAGTGGGAGCGCCGGCTCGGGCTCCCCCCGGGCGCCATCGACCGGCAGTTGGGGGACGTCTGGCGGGCGGGAAGCGTCGGAGCCATGGGGGAGGCGGAGGTCCGGGCGCGGGTGTCGGCGGTGCTGGGCCTGGGCACGCCCGAGGTGGACGCGTTCCTGGCCGACCTCTGGGACGAGTATCTCGGCTCGCCCAACCAGGAGTTGATCGACTACGTCCGGGGGCTGCGGCCGCACTGCGCGCTCGGCATCCTGAGCAACAGCTTCGTGGGCGCCCGCGAACGGGAGCAGGAGCGCTACGGCTTCGGCGAGCTGGTGGACGAGATCGTCTACTCCCACGAGATCGGCATCCTCAAGCCCGATCCGCGGGCCTTCGACGTGGTCTGCGCGCGGCTCGGCGTTCGCCCGGAGGAGTGCCTCTTCCTCGATGACGCGGAGGCGAATGTGGCGGCGGCGCGCCGACGGGGAATGCGGGCGTTTCTGTTCGACGGCTCCGGGGGCGTTCCGCTCGGTGACGGCCACGGGCCGGTCATGCGTGGGGGCAACGCCCAGGCGATGGCGTGGATCGCACATCACCTGAGCGTTGCCCCGGAGTCGGTCGGCGCCGACCCGGCTCACATGTAGATCATTACCTCGATGACTCCGTCGTGGCAGCAGAGAACAACCTCACCCGGCCCCTGGGCGGGTGGCGCGTTGACGAAGACGGCGACATCCTCCAGGGTCGCGAAGGTGCCGACCGCGTGCCAGCTCCTTTCCTGTTCCGCGTCCGCGATCGCGGCCTTCCGTGCCTCCGCCTCCGCAGCTGAAATGGCCATGCGGCTCCTTCCGGGACAAAAATCGGCAAGGGCGTCAATTCGGCGACGCCTCATTCACTCACCGTAGAGCGCGTGTTGACGGAGGGTGGCAATCCGAGGCGGGGGCGTGGAGGTTCTCCGCCGGAGCCCGGTGCGCGCCCGGAAACGGCGCCGTCCCCTCCACCTCCGCCCCGCGCCACCGGCCGCCGCACGCGCCCCGGGGCGCGTGCGCCTCGCTTTTTGTCGGGCCATGGGGCCGCGCTCATGGCGCGAGGGAGAGTGTGCAGGCGCTGACCTCGGTGTGCGGGTTCTCGCGTGCGCCCTCTTCCTGCCGCTGTGACCGCTCGGGGGTGACCGCACCGAGAGGACGCCCCAAGAGGAACGGAGGTGAGTGACCTTCGGCCCAGAGGGTTACGAGGGACTCAGCCGCGGTCGGCCGCCGTGGCGGCGAGGGCCCAGGAGGGGACGGGACGTTCGCCGGGGCCCGCCGGCGGTGCGCCATCGTTCCCCCGGCGCTGCGCCGCGGCCCGCCGCTCGCCCCGCGCCGCCCCGATGCCCGCGACCACGACCAGCGCCGTGCCCGCCGCCTGGAGCGCGGTCGGCCGCTGGGCGATCAGCACCATGCCGGCCAGCAGGCTGACCGCCGGCTCCAGCCCGGCCAGCGTGCCGTACGCGCTCCTGCCCATGCGCTGGAGCGCCTTCATCTCCAGCAGGAACGGAATCAGCGGCATCAGCAGGGCGATCCCCGCGACCGCCGCGATGACGTCCCAGCGCGGCTCCGCCACCACCCCGGCCGCGCCGAAGGGCGCCGTGCACAGCGCCGCCACGGTGAGCGAGAGCGCCAGCCCGTGCGGGGCCGAGAAGCGGCTGCCGACGTGCTGCGTACCGATCACGTACAGCCCCCAGCAGGCGCCCGAGGCCAGCCCGAAGAGCACCCCCGTCAGTCCCGCGGCCCCGCTCCACGGCGAGGTGAGCAGGACGACACCCCCCGCCGCGAGCAGCAGCCAGACCAGCTCGCGCCGGCGGCGCAGCGAGGCGACGGCGACGGCCAGCGGGCCGAGGAACTCCAGCGCCGTCGCCGTGCCGAGCGGCAGTCGGGCCGCCGCCTCGGAGAAGAACAGCATCATCGCGCCGCTCACCACGCCCAGTCCCACGGTGGCCAGCACATCGGCGCGCGGCGCGGCCCGCAGCACCCGCCACAGCGACCGCCCGGTGAACGCGAGCAGCACCAGCGCCGCCCAGCTGAGGCGGAGCCAGGTGGTGCCGGCCGGGCCGAGGGCGTCGAAGGTCTCGGTGGCGAGGGCGCTGCCGGTGTGCAGCACGGTCATCGCGGCCAGCAGCAGTACGGCGCCCGGGACGCGGCGGGGCTCGGCGCGCGGGGCGACGGCGGCCGCTGTGATTGCTGTGGCGGCAGAGGTGGCCGGGCCGGCAGGGGCGGCGGGGGCGGCGACGACAGAAGCGAGCGCCGCGACAGGCGCGGCGGTCGGCGGGATGTCGTACGCGGGGCGCACGTCGTACGCGTTGTACGACGTCAGCGGATCATGGTGGGTCACCGGGTCATTCCAGCCGGAAGTTTTCTTGCTGTCCACCGGCCGATGGCGGACGCATTGTCTACCATCAGTGGACAGTGGAGGGGACAGCCGTACGGAGCCGGGGAGGGCCGCATTCCGACCGACCGGAGCGAGGAGAGCCTGCCCGACCTGGGCCGGCTGCGCCTCCTCGTCGAGCTGAAGCGCCTCGGCACGATGGCGGCCGTCGCCGCCCGCACCGGATACGGCACCTCCGCCGTGTCCAAGCACCTCGCCGTCCTGGAGCAGGAGATGGGCGTGCGCCTGCTCGCCCCCGTCGGCCGCAAGGTCCAGCTCACCCCGGCCGGCGAGCGCCTCGTCCAGCACGCGATCCCCATCCTCGCGGCCGTCGAGGAGGCGCGGGCGGAGCTGCGCGGCGAGGCGGAGCCCCGGGGGCGGGTCCGGCTCGCCAGCTATGTCACCGCGGCCCAGCCCCTGGTCGTCCCCGTGCTGCGGACGCTGCACGCCGACCATCCGGGCATCGAGGTCCAGCTGTACGAGCACGAGCCCCAGGAGACGGTGAACCTGCTGCTCACCGGGGACATCGACCTCGGCATCGTCTACGACTACAGCCTGGTGCCGCGGGCCGTGCCGGAGGGGCTCGTCGCCCGGCGGCTCGGCGAGGAGCCGCTGGTCCTGGCCGCCCCGGCCGAGGGGCCCAGCGCGGTGCCGCCCGGCGGGCCGGCCGCCCTGGCGGACATCGCGCGGCTCGCCACCGCCGGATGGATCACCAATTCGCGCGGCGGGGACGACGACGAACTGGCCCACCGGGTGTGCGCGCTGGCCGGCTTCACGCCCCGGATCGTGCACCGCGTCGACAGCCTGAACGTGGTGAACCTGCTGATCGGAGCCGGTCTGGGGGTGGCGCTGCTGCCGGCCTCGGGCATCGAGGAGCGGCGCGACGACGTCGTCCACCGCCCACTGGACCCGGTGGCCGGCGTGCGCCGGAGCTTTCTGGTCACCCGCCGCGGCCGGGCGTCCTGGCCGCCCGTCGCCGCGGTGGCGGAACGCCTGATCGGCGCGTCCCGCGGCTGACGCGGGCCGACCAGTGACGCGGCCCGCCGTCCGGCGGCGACCACCGCTGCCGCCCATCGCCGGGAGAACCGGGAAAACTCGCACCGAAAACGCTTCGTACGATCTCCCGCGCGGGGTACTCGGGAGAAGGCGCCGGGCCGGGAGCGCCTCGGCCGCGCCGGTGAACCCTATGATCGCGTCCTGTCGCGGACGAGCCGCGGCCACGCGGGACCGGCCGATCGTCCGATCGCCGGGGCCGGTGTCGGGCCGGCGCGATCGCGAGATATCTTGATGTCGAGACGATGTTAGACGTGAAGCGGAGTATCGGTGACTGACTCGACCATCATCTACACGCACACCGACGAGGCCCCGGCCCTGGCGACGTACTCGTTCCTGCCTGTGGTCCAGGCGTACGCCTCTACGGCCGGAGTCGGTATCGAGAGCCGCGACATCTCCCTCTCGGGGCGGATCATCGCCGGCTTCCCCGAGTACCTCGAGGAGTCCCAGCGCATCGACGACGCGCTCGCCGAGCTCGGTGAGCTGGCCAAGACCCCCGAGGCCAACATCATCAAGCTGCCGAACATCTCGGCCTCGATCCCGCAGCTGAAGGCCGCGATCGCCGAGCTCCAGCAGCAGGGCTACGCGCTGCCGGACTACCCGGACGACCCGAAGACCGACGAGGAGCGCGACATCCGCGCCCGCTACGACAAGGTCAAGGGCAGCGCCGTCAACCCCGTGCTGCGCGAGGGCAACTCCGACCGCCGCGCCCCCGCCTCGGTGAAGAACTACGCCAAGACCCACCCGCACCGCATGGGCGCCTGGACCCCCGAGTCGAAGACGAACGTCGCGACCATGGGCCAGAACGACTTCCGCTCCACCGAGAAGTCCGTGGTCATCGCCGAGGACGGCACGCTGCGCATCGAGCTCGTGGGAGACGACGGCTCCACCACCGTGCTCCGCGACTCCGTCCCCGTCCTGGCGGGCGAGGTCGTCGACGCCTCCGTCATGCGCGTCGCCGCGCTGCGCGAGTTCCTCACCGCGCAGGTCGCCCGCGCCAAGGCCGAGGGCGTGCTGTTCTCCGTGCACCTCAAGGCCACGATGATGAAGGTCTCCGACCCGATCATCTTCGGCCACGTCGTGCGCGCCTTCTTCCCGAAGACGTTCGCGCGGTACGGCGAGGCGCTCGCCGCCGCCGGCCTGACCCCGAACGACGGTCTGGGCGGCATCTTCAAGGGCCTGGAGGCGCTGCCCGAGGGCGCCGAGATCAAGGCGTCCTTCGAGGCCGAGCTCGCCGAGGGCCCGGAGCTGGCCATGGTCGACTCCGACAAGGGCATCACCAACCTGCACGTCCCCTCGGACGTCATCGTCGACGCCTCCATGCCGGCCATGATCCGCACCTCCGGCCACATGTGGGGCCCGGACGGCCAGGAGCACGACACCCTCGCCGTCCTCCCGGACAGCAGCTACTCCGGCGTCTACCAGGCCGTCATCGACGACTGCCGCGCCAATGGCGCCTACGACCCGGCGACCATGGGCTCCGTCCCCAACGTCGGTCTCATGGCGCAGAAGGCCGAGGAGTACGGCAGCCACGACAAGACCTTCGAGATCCCGGTCACCGGCACCGTCCGCCTCGTCGACCAGGCCGGCAACGCCCTGATCGAGCAGACCGTCTCGGCCGGCGACATCTTCCGCGCCTGCCAGACCAAGGACGCCCCGATCAAGGACTGGGTGAAGCTCGCCGTCAACCGCGCCCGCGCCACCGGCGACCCGGCCGTGTTCTGGCTGGACGCGACCCGCGCCCACGACGCCAACCTGATCGCCAAGGTCGAGCAGTACCTGCCGGAGCACGACACCGAGGGCCTGGACATCCGCATCCTGCCCCCGGTCGAGGCGACCAAGCTCTCGGTGGAGCGCATCCGCCGCGGCGAGAACACCATCTCGGTCACCGGCAATGTGCTCCGCGACTACCTCACCGACCTGTTCCCGATCCTGGAGCTGGGCACCAGCGCCAAGATGCTCTCGGTCGTCCCGCTGATGAACGGCGGCGGCCTGTTCGAGACCGGCGCCGGCGGCTCCGCGCCGAAGCACGTCCAGCAGCTGGTCAAGGAGAACTACCTGCGCTGGGACTCGCTGGGCGAGTTCTTCGCCCTGGTGCCGTCCTTCGAGCAGTTCGCGAAGACCACGGGCAACGCGCGCGCCCAGATCCTCGCCGACACCCTCGACCGGGCGACCGCCACGTTCCTCGACGAGGACAAGTCGCCCAGCCGCCGCCTCGGTGGCATCGACAACCGCGGCAGCCACTTCTACCTGGCGCTCTACTGGGCCCAGGAGCTGGCCAAGCAGACCGAGGACGCCGCGCTCGCGGAGGCCTTCGGCGGCCTGGCGAAGACGCTCGCCGAGCAGGAGCGGGCCATCGTCGACGAGCTGATCGCCGTCCAGGGCTCGCCGGCCGACATCGGCGGCTACTACCGCCCCGACCCGGCCAAGGCCGCCGCCGTCATGCGTCCGTCGCGGATCTTCAACGAGGCCCTGGCGACCCTCGCCTGACGCGACACCGCGACACCGCGACGCCGCAGCACCGCGGCACACCGTTCACCCCGTCCCGCCCCCGCCCGGCAGCAGCCCGGCCGGGGCGGCCGGCGTTCGGCTACCGGTCCCGCCGCACCGCGTCGCCCGCCGCGCCCAGGCCGAACCCGAGCGCGATCAGCACGAGGTAGCTGTAGATCTCGTAACCGTCGAGTGCGAGAAAGCGCAGAAAGCCGAACAGGTGGAACCAGCCGAGCCACTCGTGCAGCAGCCCGGCGGCGCCCCCGGCGATCAGAACGAAGGCGACCAGGCCCAACAGGTCCCTCAGATGACTCCTCATGCCCCGAGGCTAGGAACGGCGGCCCCGGCGGCGGATCGGCCATCGGGCTCCGCTCCGCGCACCGAAGTCGGTGTCCGCCGGGCCGGCCTCATCCGAAAGTAGCGGCATCGCGCCAGGACCCCTCCCCGGAATCGGGCCCCTCGGCGCTGCCGGTTCGCGTGCCGGTTCGCGCGTCGGTTCCCGTGCCGGGGCCTGACGCACCGTGACGCTCGACGGCGTGGCGCACCCGCTCCGCGTCCTCCGGGCGGCCCTCGGCGGCCAGCCGGTCGGCGAGCCGCGAGCCCACGGCCCGGTGCAGCCCCGCGATGCCCGGCACCGCCCTCGCCTCGCGCCGTTCGCACACCCCCGTGGCCTCGGCGAACAGCCGCACGGCCGCCGCCAGCCGGGGCCCGCCCGCCTCCGCCCGTACGCCCACGGCGTTGAGCAGGGCGTGGGCGAGCCGCGGCGTGATCCCCGGGTCGGCCTCGGCCATGCGACGGCGTACGG
The DNA here is from genome assembly GCF_051386515.1 of Streptomyces sp. URMC 123. NCBI lineage: Bacteria > Bacillati > Actinomycetota > Actinomycetes > Kitasatosporales > Streptomycetaceae > Streptomyces > Streptomyces sp. URMC 123. The sequence goes on from NZ_JBPQTV010000202.1 coordinate 11,275, forward strand.
CCGCGCACTCGTCCGCCGCGGCGATGGCGTCCCCGTACCGCCGGAGGGCCATCAGCACGGTGCTCTGCGCCCCCAGCGCCTCGGCGAGAAAGTGCCCGTGGGCCTCCGGCTGCCGCCGGCCCAGCCGGCGCAGGATGGCCACCGCCTCCTGGGCCGTGGCCATCGCCTCGTCCGCCGCGTCCCCCCTGCCCGCCGCGTC
>NZ_JBPQTV010000203.1:0-11420 GCF_051386515.1 Streptomyces sp. URMC 123
GGCCCGGAGGCCGGGGCAAACTCCCGCCCCTCCGGGGCGGGAAGGTGGGTTTCGCCCGGAAGGGGCCGGGAAGGGCGGGCCGAACGCCGCGGGAAACCGCCGCCCCCGCGGAGCGGAGAGTGGGAGCTCGAGCGGCCGAGGGGTGGGCGTCGGGCCGGAGGCCGGGGCCCCCGCCCCGGCAGGGCGGCGAGGCGGGGTTCGGGCCGGGGCCGGCCGAAGGCCGGGGAAACGGCCCGCGCCTAAGGCGCGGGGAGCGGGGCGACGGTCGCGTCGCGGCAACGCGGCCAGGGGGGTCAGGCAACCCCGCCAGGCGCGCGGCTAGCGGACCGGCCCGGCCCCTTCGGGGCGGGAGGCAACCCCGCCCGGAGGGCGCCCGCGCTGGGGGTCCGCGGGGTGCGAGGCCATCGGAAGCAACGCCGCCACCCACTCCTCGCAGAGCTCGACCAACCGCCCGTACGCCGCCTTGCCCATCATTTCCGTCAGCTCCGCCCGGTACGAGACATAGACCGGCTCGCCCGCCCCGTGCGCGGACCGCGCCGACGTGCACCACCAGTGCAGGTCGTGCCCGCCCGGCCCCCACCCCCGGCGGTCGTACTCACCGATCGAGATCTGGAGCACCCGCGTGTCGTCCGGCCGGTCGATCCAGTCGTACGTCCGCCGGATGGGCAGCTGCCAGCACACGTCCGGCTTGGTCTCCAGCGGCTCGCGCCCCTCGCGCAGCGCCAGCGTGTGCAGCGAGCAGCCGGCGCCGCCGGGGAAGCCGGGCCGGTTGAGGAAGATGCACGCGCCCTCCCAGCGGCGCGTCTGGCGCTCGCCGTCCTCGTCCTTCTCGATCCACCCCGTCCGCGTGCCCACCTCGTGGAACTGCCACGTCTCGGGCGTGAGCCGGGCCGCGTGCTCGGCGACCCGCCGCTCGTCGTCCTCGTCGGAGAAGTGCGCGCCGAGCGTGCAGCAGCCGTCACTGGCCCGCCCGGCCTGGATGCCCTGACAGCCCTGGCCGAAGACGCAGGTCCAGCGGGAGGTCAGCCAGGTCAGGTCGCAACGGAAGATCTGCTCGTCGTCCTCGGGGTCGACGAACTCGACCCACGCGCGGGGAAAGTCGAGCCCGACCTCGTCGGAGACCGGCCCCGCCGCCACCCGGGCCTTGTCACCCTTTGCGGCTTTTTCCTGCTTTGCCTTTTTCGTCTTTGCCACACCTCCAGCGTATGCGGGCCGCCGGGCCCCGCGTGACCTCTCGGCACCGCAGTAGCGTTCCCGTATGCGACTCGGTGTTCTCGATGTGGGTTCCAACACGGTCCATCTGCTCGTCGTGGACGCCCATCCCGGCGCCCGCCCGCTCCCTGCCCATTCCCACAAGGCCGAGCTGCGGCTGGCCGAACTGCTGGACACCGACGGCGCGATAGGCCCCCAGGGCGTCGACCGGCTGGTGATCACGATCGGCGAGGCCCTGGAGGCGGCCGAGGACAAGGGCGTCGAGGACGTCCTGCCGTTCGCGACCTCCGCCGTACGGGAGGCCGCCAACGCCGACGCCGTACTGTCCCGGGTGGAGCGCGAGACCGGGATCTCCCTGACCGTCCTGAGCGGCGAGGAGGAGGCGCGGCTCACGTTCCTCGCCGCGCGCCGCTGGTTCGGCTGGTCGGCCGGGCGACTGCTGGTCCTGGACATCGGCGGCGGCTCGCTGGAGATCGCGTACGGGCTGGACGAGGAGCCGGACAAGGCGGTGTCCCTGCCGCTCGGCGCCGGCCGGCTGACCAGCCTCTGGCTGCCCGGCGACCCGCCGGACCCGGCCGACGTCAGGAGCCTGCGGCGGCACGTGCGGGCCACCATCGCCCGGACCGTCGGCGAGTTCAGCCGGCTCGGCGGCGGCCCGGACCACGTGGTGGGCACGTCGAAGACGTTCAAGCAGCTCGCCCGGATCGCCGGCGCGAGCCGCTCGGCCGACGGGCTGTACGTGCAGCGGGGGCTGAGCCGCGCCGCGCTGGAGGAGTGGGTGCCCAAGCTGGTCGCGATGACGGAGCGGGACCGGTGCGAGCTGCCCGGAGTGTCGGTGGGACGGGCCCGGCAGGTGCTGGCGGGCGCGCTGGTGGCGGAGGCAGCGATGGACCTGTTCGAGGTGGCGGAGCTGGAGATCTGCCCGTGGGCGCTGCGGGAGGGCGTCATCCTGCGCCGGCTGGACCGGATGCCGTCCGTACGGGCGCAGCGGGGCGCGGGCTGCGACAGGGGTACGCCGTCGGTGCTCGGGGCGAGTGACGACGGCAGTACGGCGGCGCCCCGAGCCGGTGACGGAGCCAGCCGCTCCGCGGGGTCCGTGGGGTCCCCCTTCTGTTGACCGTGCCACGCCGTACGCTGTCTCCCGTGGCTCAACCAGTGGTGCGTATCCCGGATGCGAAGGTCGCCCTGTCCACCGCCTCCGTCTATCCGGAGTCGACGGCGACGGCCTTCGAGATCGCCGGGCGCCTGGGCTACGACGGCGTGGAGGTCATGGTCTGGACCGATCCGGTCAGCCAGGACATCGAGGCGCTGCGCCGGCTGTCCGACTACCACGGGGTGCCCGTGCTCGCCGTGCACGCGCCCTGCCTGCTGATCACGCAGCGGGTGTGGTCCACCGACCCCTGGGTCAAGCTCCAGCGGGCGCGGGCCGCGGCCGAGAAGCTGGGCGCCTCGACCGTGGTGGTCCACCCGCCCTTCCGCTGGCAGCGCTCCTACGCCCGGGACTTCGTCCGCGGCATCTGGCGCATGGCGGACGAGACGGACGTCCGCTTCGCGGTGGAGAACATGTACCCGTGGCGCTACCGCGACCGGGAGCTGCTCGCGTACGCGCCCGACTGGGACGTGACCAAGGAGGACTACCGGCACTTCACGGTCGATCTGTCCCACACGGCGACCGCCCGCCACGACGCGCTGCAGATGGTCGACCGGATGGGCGACCGGCTCGCGCATGTCCACCTCGCGGACGGCAACGGCTCCGCCAAGGACGAGCACCTGGTGCCGGGGCGCGGCTCCCAGCCCTGCGCGGAGCTGCTGGAACGGCTCGCGGCGTCCGGCTTCACCGGGCATGTGGTGGTCGAGGTCAACACCCGGCGGGCGATGTCGGCGGCCGAGCGCGAGGCGGACCTCGCGGAGGCGCTGGCGTTCACCCGGCTCCATCTGGCGTCGGCGGCGCGGGCCGGCCGGCAGTGACGGACGCGCCGCCCGGCGGGATGCCCGGCGGGACGCCCGGGGGCTCGCCGCCGTCCGGCGGGCCGGGGCCCGGGGAGGCCGGGGGACCGCCGTCCGGGGAGGCCGGGGGCGTACGCCGGCGGGGGCGCCCGTCCGGAGCGCGCGCCGGCGACCCGGCCACGCGCGACCGCATCCTCGCCGCCGCCCGTACGGAGTTCGCCGAGCGTGGCTACGACAAGGCGTCGATGCGCGGCATCGCGCGGGCGGCGGGCGTGGACGCGGCCCTCGTGCACCACTACTTCGGCGCCAAGGAGCAGGTCTTCGCCGCGGCGATCGAGCTGTCCTTCGAGCCTGCGCTCAACGTCCCCGAGGTGCTGGCGCTCGGCCCGGCCGGCATCGGCGAGCGGCTGGCCCGCTTCTTCATCGGGGTCTGGGAGGACCCGGTGACCCGGGCGCCCCTGCTGGCGATCATCCGCTCCGCGCTGACGAACGACACGGCGGCGGCAGTACTGCGCGGTTTCGTGCTGCGCCGGATGCTGGAGCGGGTGGCGGCCGAGCTCGCCGTGCCCGACCCCGCGCTGCGCGCCGAGCTCGCGGCGGCGCAGCTGGTGGGCATCGCGGTGCTGCGCTACGTGCTGAGGGTGGAGCCCCTGGCGTCGGCGGACGTCGACACGGTGGTGGCGCACATCGCGCCCACGCTCCAGCGCTACCTGGCGGAGCGCTGACGCCACCGTACGGAGCGAGCCTCGGCTCGTACGGAGCGAGCCTCGGCCTGTACGGAGCCGCGCCCGCCGTACGGGGCGATCCTGGGCCCGTACGAAGACCCGGCCGCCACCGTACGGGTACGGAGCCACTCGCCGCCGTACGGGGTGAGGGCGGATCATGAGACCCGCGTCCCGCGATACGGACACTCTGTCCGAACCGTGACCCCACGGCGTACGCTCGGAGGACCCGGCCCGTCGCACCGGCGCGCGCCCCGCGCCCGCCGACCGCCCGCCGCCGGGCCACCGCGATCCTGGCGAACCCCAAGGGAGTGACCCCCGTGCCAGAGCTGAGGTCCCGCACCGTTACCCATGGCCGCAACATGGCGGGCGCCCGCGCCCTTCTCCGCGCCGCGGGCGTAGCGCGCGAGGACTTCGGCAAGCCCATCATCGCGGTCGCGAACAGCTTCACCGAGTTCGTGCCGGGCCACACCCACCTCCAGCCGGTCGGCCGGATCGTCTCCGACGCGATCAAGGCGGCGGGCGGCGTCCCGCGCGAGTTCAACACGATCGCCGTCGACGACGGCATCGCCATGGGCCACGGCGGCATGCTGTACTCCCTGCCCTCCCGCGACCTGATCGCGGACTCCGTGGAGTACATGACCGAGGCGCACTGCGCCGACGCGCTCATCTGCATCTCCAACTGCGACAAGATCACCCCAGGGATGCTGATGGCGGCCCTGCGCCTGAACATCCCCGTGGTCTTCGTCTCCGGCGGCCCCATGGAGGCCGGCAAGACCACGCTGGTCGACGGCACGGTCCGGTCCAACCTCGACCTGGTGCACGCCATGTCGGAGGCCGTCTCGGACACCGTCTCGGACGAGGACCTGGCCCGCATCGAGGAGGCCGCCTGCCCGACCTGCGGCTCCTGCTCCGGCATGTTCACGGCGAACTCAATGAACTGCCTGGTCGAGGCGCTGGGGCTGGGCCTGCCCGGCAACGGCTCGGTGCTCGCCACCCACACCGCGCGCAAGGGGCTCTACGAAGCCGCCGGCCGCACGGTCGTGGAGATCACCAAGCGGTACTACGAGCAGGACGACGCGAGCGTCCTGCCGCGGGCCGTCGCCTCCCGCGCGGCCTTCGAGAACGCCATGGCGCTCGACGTGGCGATGGGCGGCTCGACCAACACCGTGCTCCACCTGCTGGCCGCCGCGCAGGAGGCCGGGCTCGACTTCGACATGGCGGACATCGACGCCGTCTCGCGCCGCGTGCCCTGCGTGTGCAAGGTCGCGCCCAACGGCTCGTACCACATGGAGGACGTGCACCGGGCGGGCGGCATCCCCGCCATCCTCGGTGAGCTCCAGCGCGCCGGCCACCTCCACGAGGACGTGCACGCCGTGCACGCGGACTCCCTCGCCGAGTGGCTCAAGACCTGGGACATCCGCGGCGGCTCCCCGTCCCCCGAGGCCGTGGAGCTCTTCCACGCCGCCCCCGGCTGCCGCCGCTCCGCCACGGCCTTCTCGCAGTCCGAGCGCTGGGAGTCCCTCGACACGGACGCGGCGGGCGGTTGCATCCGCGATGTCGCGCACGCCTACTCCGCCGACGGCGGCCTCGCCGTGCTGTACGGGAACCTGGCCGAGGACGGCTGCGTGGTGAAGACCGCGGGTGTCGACGAGTCGATCTGGACCTTCGAGGGCCCGGCGGTCGTCGTCGAGTCCCAGGAGGACGCGGTCGAGGCGATCCTCACCAAGCGGGTCACGGAGGGCGACGTGGTCGTCGTCCGCTACGAGGGCCCCAAGGGCGGCCCGGGCATGCAGGAGATGCTCTACCCCACCGCGTTCCTCAAGGGCCGGGGCCTGGGCGCCAAGTGCGCCCTGATCACCGACGGCCGCTTCTCCGGCGGCACCTCGGGCCTGTCCATCGGCCACGCCTCCCCGGAGGCGGCCTCGGGCGGCACGATCGCCCTGGTCGAGGACGGCGACTCGATCCGCATCGACATCCCGAACCGCACGATCGAGCTCAAGGTGCCCGAGGCGGAACTGGCGGCCCGGCGGGCGGCGTTGAACGGTGTCTACGCCCCGAAGAACCGCGACCGCAAGGTCTCGCAGGCCCTGCGCGCGTACGCGGCGATGGCCACCAGCGCGGACAAGGGCGCCGTCCGCGACATCTCGAAGCTCGGCTGACGAGCGGGGCGCCCGGGCCCGAAGCCCGGCCGGCCGCTGTGTCGGCCGGAGAAGCGACACGGCGGGCCCGTCCCGAGGCCTGGTGCTCGGGGCGGGCCCGCCTGACGCGTGCCGTTCGCTTCGTCCGCCTCGGTTACTTCTTCAGCGCGCTCATCGTCTGCCACGTCGCCCAGTCGACGTTCCAGTCGCCGAAGCCGTTGCCGGTGTCGATCGTCTTCTCCGTCGAGCCGGTGATCTCGAACATGTCACCCACGTTGAGCTGGCCGTACAGCCACGCCGCGTCCGAGTCGCTCATGCCGACGCAGCCGGAGGAGTCGTTGACGCGGCCGAACTTGCCCGCGTTCCAGGGCGCGGCGTGCGCGTACGTCCCCGAGGTGCTGAGCTTCATCGAGTAGTCGACCATCTTGTCGTAGAGGTCGCCGAGGCCCACCGTCTCGGAGTTCATCCGTATGGTGCCCTCCTTGGCCATCAGCACCATCTTGCCGTTCCACGTGGCGTTGGCCGGGCGGCCGGCCGAGATCGGGAGGGTCTTGACCTCCTGGCCGTCGCGGAACAGCGTGAGCTGCTTGGCCTTGACGTCCACCTTGACGACCTGGCTCTTGCCGATCTGGAAGTCGACGTCGTAGTCCTTGGCGAAGAACCGGCCGCCGCCGCTGTTGACGCCCGCGAGTTCGGCCTTCAGGGACACCTTCGTGCCCGGCTTCCAGTACTCCTTGGGCCGCCAGTCCACACGGTCCGCGCCCGAGCGGTCCTTGACCCAGCCCCAGGAGCCCTCGGTGCCGCCCGCCTCGATCTTGAGGGCCTTCTCGACGTCCGCCTTGTTGACGACCGGGTGGTCGAAGCGGATCGACACCGGCTGGCCGACGCCGACCGTCGCGCCCTCCGTGCCCGGGGTCAGCGTCACCTTGTTGGTGTTGGCGGACGTCGCCTTCGCCGTGGAGAAGGACACCTTCGCGGCGTTCTCCTTGCCGTCGCCGTTCTTGGCCTTCGCCTGCACCGTGTACGTGGCGCCCGGCGCGGTCCTCGACGCGGACTTCCACGCCTTGCCGCCGTCGGCGAGCGCGCCCGCCAGCTTCTTGCCGTTGTTGTCGCTGACCTGGACCTCGGTCAGCTCACCGCCCTCGACGGTGACGCCTATCTCCTTGCCGGGCTCCACATTCGTGGCGCCGTCGCCGGGGTTGACGGAGACCTTCGCCGCCTCCGCCGCCTTGGCGCCCGCCGAGCCGCTGCCGCCACCGCCGCCGCAGGCGGTCAGCGCCAGCGCGCCGGTCACGGCGAGGACCACGGACGGGGCGAGCGCCGCGATCCGGCGGCCACGGCCACGGCCGCGGTCGCGGCTGCGGCTGTGGCGCGGCGCGGCAGAAGAAGCGTCGGGCGACATGTTGGTGGACACCACGGCTTGGGCCTTCCAGGGACGGTTGCGGACGGATGCGGATGGGTGCGCGTCAGGTGGGACGGCTGGAGCGACTCGAACGAGCGGACGAGTACCCGGGCATCGCTACAGACGCTCATACGAGGGCGTTCGGTTCGGGACTTTGGTCCGTAAGTTTCTTGATCAAGATGCTGTTTATGGTGATTTGACCTGATGACAGGCGCCACGGGGTGTCAAAGAGGGGAGCGGAACGGCCCGTTCAGCAGCGCGCGGTCTCATCAGTGCGCGGGTTCACCAGCGGGCCGGGTCACCATCGGGCCGGTTTCCGTCGGCCCGGTTCACCAGTGGGCCGGATCGGCGGCGTCCAGCGCGAACACCGTCCCGTCCGGCGCCGCCCCGTACACCCGCCCCGGCGCCACCACCGGCGTGGGCGGCAGATCCAGATAGCCTCGCTGGCCGGCGGCGAGCCGGGGCCGCGTCTGGCCCAGCAGCGCGCCCCGCGCGGTGTCGACCGCCAGCAACCGCCCGTCCGCCGAACTGAAGTACAGCCGCCCGTCCGTGGCGACCGGGGGCGAGGCGTTGCTGACGGAGGTCTCCAGGCGCCACCGCTGCGCGCGCCGCCCGGTGTCCACGGCGACCAGCGCGCCGCCGTATCCCAGCAGGTAGACATCGGTGCCCCGGACGGTCGCGGCCGCCGCCTCCACGGGGACCTCCAGCCGCACCCGGCGCTCCTGTCCACCGCCCGACGGGTCGAAGCGCACCACGGAGTCGGCGCGCTGCTCCCGGTCGCGGGAGAGGAGGTGGAGCACGCCGTCCACCGCGCCGACCGGCGTGAGGGCGCCCGCGAGCCGCCGGCTCCACCGCTCCTCGCCCGTGGCGGGGTCGACGGCGGTCACCAGGGTGCGGGAGCCGTCGCCGTCCACCGTGACGGCGTACGCGAGCGGGCTGCCGGCGTACCAGGACAGCACCGGCTGTTCGTGGCCGCGCAGCCCGTGCCGCCAGCGCTCCACCCCCGTCCCGCCGTCCAGCGCGAGGACGGTGCCGTCGGGGGCGGCCAGCAGGACGGTGTCGCCGGCGTGGTAGACGTGGCCGCCGTACGGGGCGAGCCCCCGCGACCAGCGGGTTCGGCCGGTGGCCGGGTCCAGAGCCTCCAGCAGCCGCCCGTCGCGCGACACCACATGCAGCAGCCCGCCGCACAGTACGGGCGGACTCGGCGTCCCGCTCCCCGTCTCGGTCGCCTCCGTCGGCGCTGCTTCCGTGGTCGCCGCGTCCGAGCCGGCCGGGGCCGCCGGTCGTGACCACACGCGTCCGCCGTCGGCCGGGTCCAGACGCACGGCCTTCAGGCCGGGCGCGGCGCAGTACAGGGCCCCTTCGGCCGCCGTGCAGAAGACCGCTCGCACCGCGTCTCCCGGGCCCCGGGAAGCCGTGGGCGTCCCCGAGGGCGTGCCGGGCCGCGTGGTGGACGGCGGCGCCGCGAACTCCGTGTGCCAGGGCCGGAAGACAGTACTGGCGGCGGCGGTGTCGCGCTGCTGTACGGGGGCGCCGTTGTCCGCGGCCCACTGTCGTACGGCGAGCGTGACACCGGTGGCCGTCACCAGCACGGCCGTCAGGACGACGGCCGCCACCCGCCGTGCCCGGTGCAGCCCCCCGACGGCAGTACGCTCTGCCACGGGGTCCACCGTCGTGCCGCCTCGCGCCGTACGGTTCCCGGCACCGCCTCGTGCCGTACTGCTCTCGCTGGCGCCCCGCTCCGTACGGTTCCCGAGGCCGCCTCGCTCCGTACTGCTCTCGACGCGGCCTCGCTCCGTACGGTGTGTCGCTCCGCTCCGCTCCGTACTGCTCGCGCCCGCGTCCCCGGGCGCCGACCCCGTCTCCCGCGGCGCCCCCTCGCGCAGGCGCGCCATCAACGCGTCGGGCGTCGGGCGCGCCTCCGGCTCCTTCGCCAGGCAGTCCCGCACCAGCGGCACCAGATCCGCCGGCACCCCGGTCAGATCCGCCTCGTCGTGCACGACCTGATACGCCACCACATAGGGGCTCTCGGAGTCGAAGGGGCCGCGCCCGCGCGCCGCGTGCACCAGTACGGAGCCGAGGGCGAACACATCGGCCGCCGGGCCCACCGAACGCGGCCGCTGGAACTGCTCCGGCGCCATGAACGGCGGGGTGCCGATCAGCTTGCCGGTCTCGGTGCGCAGAACGCTGTCCGCCGGCCGCGAGATGCCGAAGTCGATGACCTTGGGACCGTCGGCCGCGAGCAGCACATTGCTCGGCTTGAGATCGCGGTGCACGACACCGGCCCGGTGAATGTCACGCAGCGCCTCGGCGAGCCCCGCGGCCAGCCGCCGCAACTCCCCCGGAGCCAGCGGGCCGTTCCGCTTCACATGCTCGGCGAGCGTCGGCCCGGGTATGTGGAGGGTGGCCATCCAGGGCCGCTCGGCGTCGGGGTCGGCGTCCACGACCGGCGCGGTGAACGCCCCGCTGACCCGCCGCGCCGCCGCCACCTCCTGCCGGAAGCGGGCGCGGAACTCCTCGTCCTGGGCGAATTCGGCGTGCACGACCTTCACGGCCAGCCGCAGCCCGGACGCCGAACGCGCCAGGTGGACCACGCCCATGCCGCCCGAGCCCAGGCGCTCTTCCAGCCGGTAGTCGCCGGCGAATCGCGGACCCTCCGCTTCCTGGTCCGCCCCGGCGCCGCGCAGTGGTGGCATCGCCCCACCCCCGTGTTCTCGGCGCGCCATTCGACGCACGGAGCCTAGTCGATGGCATGTGCGATGTCGTAAGGGCTTGCTAGCCTGCGCTTGTCATCGGGCCGTCCGGCCGTGCCGGGCCCGATCGGCGTGTCAGCACCGCACGGGGGACTTCACGGGGGAGGGGCCGTCATGGCCACGGAAGAGCTCATGGACGCCACAACCATCCAGGACGAGGGCGCCGCCGGTGCCGTCGGGACGGCGAACGGGGGCGAGCCGGCCACCGCCGTCGCCGCGACCCCGGTCGTGACCACGCTGGCCGCCCAGGCCGGGCGGGCCACGTACCCGGTCGCCCCCGGGCAGCGGGTCAAGGTCCGCCGCACGCCCAGCACCTCGGGGCAGGTCGTGCGGGTGCTGCCGTACGACGCCCGGGTGCCGGTCCGCTGCCAGCGGCGCGGCGAGCAGGTCTCGGGCCCGTACGGGACGACGGACATCTGGGACAGCATCGCGCCCGGGGAGTACGTCTCGGACGCGTATGTGAGGACGGGCAGCGACGGTTTCGTCGCCCCGCACTGCGAGGGCTGACGCCCGGCCCCGGCAGGGCCGACACCCGGCCTCCAGAACGTCATGGAGAGCCGGCCCTCGATCGGGCGGCCGCCGTACGGGCCGCCGCCCCACCGCGACCGCGATAATCGACGGTATGAGCGAGAGCGAGACGCCGAGCCCGGCCCAGGGCCCGCGACCCGAGCCGATCCGGTTCTTCGGCACGACCTGGGTGGACCACGACGGCCACTACGGCCTGCGCCGGGCGGGTGTCGCCGTCGGCGCGCTGGCCGCCGCCGCGGCCGGCGCCGCCGTGCTGCGCCTGGGCTACCAGGGCCTGTCCATCGCCCAGGTCAGCCCCCTGGTCAGCACGCTGGTCGTGGTCGTCTTCGCGACCTGCAGCGCACTCGCCTTCCGCCGCACCTGGGAGGGGTTCGTCCGGCGACCCGACCCGTCGCGCGACGCCTCCGCCGAGCGCTCGATGCACAGCATCCGCATGATCGGCTTCCTGGGCTCGCTGCTGGCGTACTTCTGCCGCGCCCTGATCGAGGCCCCCGGCGAGAAGCTGCTGCGCGCGGAGTACGAGCGCGAGCGGGAGATCTTCGAGCGCCGCCGTGCCACCCGTACGGGCAACCCCTCGGCGCGCAAGGCGAAGGGCGCCCGCGGCAAGGGCGGCCCCACCAAGCGCCGCTGAGCGGCGCCCACGGCCGCCCCACCGGGGGCCGTCTGCGCGGGGGCCGGCGACCGGCCTCCGCGCCCCGCCCCGCCGGCCCGCGTG
>NZ_JBPQTV010000204.1:0-11368 GCF_051386515.1 Streptomyces sp. URMC 123
AAGGGCGTGCGGCCCTCCCACGCCGGCGCGCTCGTCGTGGTCCGTTCGCCGGCCGGGGCCCCCCCCTCGCCCGTCTCATCGCCGGTCCCTGACCCCGATCAAGAGGTGAAGTGAATCACAGCGGCGGACTGTCACGGTTCGCCGCCTCGGGGTGTCTCATGAACGTCCGACGAAAGGAGCCGGGTGTTCATGACGGAGTGTCGATGTGCGAGGGCGCGGTGGGCGCGGTGGGTGGAGCATGGCTGAGGACGCCTTCACCGAGCACCGTCCGCTGCTGTTCACCATCGCCTACGAGATGCTGGGCAGCGCCGCCGACGCCGAGGACGTACTGCAGGAGAGCTATCTGCGGTGGAGCGCCGTCGACCCGGCCACCGTCGAGCATCCGCGCGCGTACCTGGTCCGGGTGGTGACCCGTCAGGCCCTCAACCACCTGCGCACCGTCAAGGCCCGGCGCGAGGAGTACGTCGGCACCTGGCTGCCCGAGCCGATCCTCACCGCGCCCGACGTGAGCGACGACGCGATCCTCGCCGAGTCCGTGTCGATGGCCATGATGCTCGTGCTGGAGACGCTGAACCCGACCGAGCGCGCGGTGTTCGTGCTGCACGACGTGTTCGGCTACCCGCACGGGGAGATCGCCGCCTCGATCGGCAAGAGCGAGGTCACCGTCCGGCAGATCGCGCACCGCGCCCGCCGGCACGTCCACGCGCGGCGCCGCCGCTTCGAGCCCGACTCCCAGGCCGCGTGGGAGATCGTCCAGCGGTTCCTGTTCGCGGCGACGACCGGCGAGGTCGAGTCGCTGATGGACCTGTTGGCGCCGGACGTCGTGCAGTTCTCCGACGGCGGCGGGAAGGTGGTCGCGGCCCGCCGCCCGCTCACGGGCCGCGCCGAGGTTCTCCGGTTCGTCCTCGGCATGGCCGGCGCCATCGCCGCGACGCACATCGAGCGCGCCACCTACAACGGCATGCCGGCGGCACGGTTCCTCACCGACGGCGAACTCGACTGGCTGGTCGCCTTCGAGATCGACGAGGGACGGATCACCGCCCTCTACGGCATGCGCAACCCGGACAAACTCCGTACCGCCGATGCGGTGCGCACACTCGACCGAGGAGGTCACCCGCTGTGGAAACCATGACCGTCGAACGCGTCGTCCACGCCCCGATCGACGAGGTGTTCGCCTGGCTCACCACGACCACCCACTACACGAGCTCGCCCCTGGTGGTGCGCTGCCGCCTGGCCAGGCACGGCGAGGGCGCGCCCTACGGGGTCGGCGCGGTGCGCCACCACCTCTGGCTGATCGGCTGGTTCCGGGAGCGCATCACCCACTACGACCCGCCGTACGCGACCGACTACGTCGTCGAGCGCAGCCTGCCGCCGGCCCGGCACGACATCGGCAAGATGACGTTCACCGAGGTCGACGGAGGCACGCTGGTCCGCTGGACCACCCGCGCCGAGATCCCCGTCCCCCTCCTCGGCCCGTTCCTCACCCGCCGCCTCGCCCGCCCGATCATCACCCGCACCTTCCGCAACATCCTCGACACGGCCGACACCGTCCTGACCCGGCGCCCCCGGCCGGAAACGGACATGGCGCGGTACAACTCCCGTTGAGGTCGAGTTTCCGATGAGCCGTGCTGCCAAGGCGGGATGCGGCATCAGGCGGAACTATTGTTGGGTCGTGGCCTTCCGCGCCGCCGCGGGAGGCCCTACGATCCCGACTCATGTCCCCGCCTTCGTCGGAACCTGTGCGGAGCTCCCCGACCGCGGACGCGGCCGCCCTCTTCGGGCAGAGGCTGCAGCGCCTGGTCGACCTGGTCCTCCCGGACGGCCGGAGGCGCTACACCGACGCGGAGATCGCCGCCTATGTCGGGGTCACAGCGCAGTACGTCAGCAAGCTCCGTAAGGGCCGCTCCATTCCCAACGCGCAAAAGGCGTTGCGCCTGGCCGAGTTCTTCGAGATCAACGGCATCGAGTACTTCCTCCGGCCCGATGAGCACCCATCTGTCCGCGCTGTCGAGCGCCGTTTGCGTTCGCTCCAGGCGCGGCGTGCGGGTGCCCCGCCGGCGAGGGAGCAGGCCGGGCGGAGCGGCGGGGAGCGGGAGCCCGACGCGGACGCCCTTTGGGCCAAGCTCCAGGCGGACCATCGCGTGGAGCAGATCTGCATGCGGGCCAAGCGGCTGACTCCCGAAGGGCAGGCGGCCGTGCTGGCCATTGTCGATCAGATCCTGGGAACGACCGACCCCGCACTCCCCGAGGGTGAGGCATAGGCCGACGTGTTCCGGCGGAGGGGACAGGGATGTGTCAGAGCCGAACCGCAGCCAGGGGAGTGCCGTGAACGTGAGGAGAATGCGGCGCCTGTGCGCCGAACTGCTGCAAAGCTCGGGGTTACGGGGGCCCGCCACACCGAATGACCTGTTCACCGCCCTGTGCGCGGCCATGAGCAAGCGTCACGGACGGCCGGTGACGCACCGGCTCGTCCCCTTCCCGCCACGGACCGTCAGTGGGCTGTGGGTGGCCACGGACACCCGACACCTCATCCTCTGCGAGGCGAACACCGTACCGGATCACCAATTGGTGATACTCGGCCACGAGTTCTGGCACCTCGAGGCACACCAAGCGAATCCGGCGGCGCTGGACATCACCGAGGCGTCCAGGTTGTTCGCGCCGAACCTCGACGCGGCCGTCGTCGAACGCGTCGCCACACGCGTAGCGGCCCGCACCGACTACTGCGAGGACGAGGAGACGGAGGCGGAGCTGTTCGGCTCCCTGCTGGGCGCGAAGGCCCGCCGACGCCTGCCGAGCGATCGGATCGTCGACCCGGCGGGTGGCGTGCCGGAGTCCGCCGTGGCCCTCGTGCGCCGCCTGGAGGTATCGCTGGCGAACCGGCCGCAGGCGCCCGGCCATGAGTGACGCGATATATCTGCTGCCCGCCTCGGCCACGGCGATCGCCTTCTGCTGCAAGGTGCCGACGCTGTTCCGAGCGCCACGTAACCCACTGCTCCGCTCGGTGTGTGCCGTACTCCTGTTGAGCACATGCACCTTCTTCTTCGCCAGTCCCAGCATTATCGGCGTGGTCAACCGGGTCTCCGGTGTGGCCAACTTCTCGGTCCCGCTCGTCTATGTCCTTGTGTGCGGCCTCAGCGCCGCCTCACTGGTCCTGGTCGTCCATTGGCGCGGTGGCTCCGCGCGGCGGAGGCGGAGAGTCGCCCGCGGCTGGATGGTGGGGTACACCCTCATCGGTCTCGCCCTGATCACGCTCTTCGCTCTGGGGGACGCGCCTCAGGAGCGCCGGGTGGATTTCGACACCTACTACGCCACCACGCCGTTCATGCGCGAACTGATCGTGCTCTACCTGCTGGGACAGGCCGCCGCGACAGTAGCCGTCATGATTCTGTGCCTGCGCTGGTCCCGCCAGGTGGCACCCGGGTCCTGGCTGCGGCGGGGCCTGCGGGTCCTCCAGTGCGGATTCCTGCTGAGCTTCGGTTTCGACGCCGCGAAGCTCATCGCCGTCGGGGCGCGCTGGGCACAGACCGACTGGGACGCGCTGAACACTTCGGTCGCCCCTATGGTCGCCGCCATCGCCAGCCTGTTCGTCTCGACGGGCTTCCTTCTCCCCCTGATCGGAGATCGTCTTTCCGTCGCCGCCGACAGGGCGTCCGGCCTGCGCACCCTTGTCGTCCTCAAGCCGCTGTGGCAGGAGATGCGCGCCGCTGCCCCCTCGATCGTCGCTCCCGTGCCCGTGCCCTGGTGGGCCATCGAGTTACGGCTGACCCGCCGTATCGCCGAGATCCACGATGGTCGACTGGCGCTCCGCCCCTACGGGGGAGCAGACGCCGCCGACGCCGCGTACGCCCGGGCTCTCCGCGCGGGCATGCCGGAGATCGAGGCCGAGGCCATCGCCGAAGCGGCCGGGTTGGTGGCGGCGGCGCGGAACAAGGCCGCCGGTTCGGCGCCCCGGGGTACCGAGGCCGTCGCACCCTCGCGGTCCTCGACACGGCTCGAACGGACCACGCTCGTCCGCGTCTCCCGTGCCCTTCGTTCTCCGCTTGTCGCCGCTGCGCGCACGTCCAGTCAGGAGACCACCGTTCATGAGGCAACCCCGTAGCACCCACGCCACCTGTCCTGCGCTCGGCCGATCCGCCTCTCGTTCCGTAGTGCTCGGTGGTGGATTGACCGGGTTGCTCGCCGCGGCCGTGCTCGCGGAGCACGGCGAGGTCACCCTGGTCGAGCGCGACCGGTTCCCGGCGACCGCCGCTCCCCGCAAGGGGCTGCCCCAGGCGCGGCACGCGCATCTGCTGTGGTCCGGAGGGGCCCGCACCATCGAATCGCTGCTTCCGGGCGTCACGGAGGCGTGGCTCGCGGCCGGGGCCCACCGGGTACCGTTGCCGAGCGGCCTGGTGTCCTTGTCCGCACAGGGCTGGCTCCGCCGCTTCCCCGGAACACAATTCCTGTTCGCCTGCTCCCGGGACCTCCTCGACTACTGCGTCGCGAGAGAAACGCTCACACGAGGTGGCATCACCGTACGGGAGCACTGTGAGGTCCTCGGGCTCACGGGCGACGCCCACCGGGTCACCGGCGTACGGGTGCGAGACACCGGAACAGGCGCGTGCGAGCGCCTCGAAGCCCACCTCGTGGTGGACGCCACCGGCCGGGGCTCCGCGGCTCCGCGCTGGCTCGCCGACCTGGGGCTGCCCCCGGTGCGCGAGAAGGTGGTCGACTCCGGGCTCGCCTACGCCACCCGAATCTTCAAGGCTCCTCTCGGCACCGAGAACTATCCAGTGGTCAATGTGCAGTCCGATCCGCGGCAGCCGGTTCCCGGCCGCACGGCGACCCTGGTGCCCATCGAGAACGGCCGCTGGCTGGTCACCCTCTCCGGCACCCGCGGCGGCGAGCCCTCCCGCGACCCCACGGCCTTCGAACCCTTCGCCCGGAGCATCCGGCACCCGCTGGTCGCGGACCTCATCGCCGACGCCGAACCGCTGACCGATGTGTACACCTCGCACAGCACGGCCAACCGGCGGCGCTACTACGAACGCATGCCCGTGTGGCCAAGCGGTTTCGTCGCGCTCGGTGACGCGGTGGCCACGTACAACCCCATTTACGGCCACGGCATGTCGGTTGCCGCTCAGAGCGCCGACGTGCTGCGCGAGGTGGTGTGCGGGCAGGGGCTCGCCGATCCCGCCCTGGCCCGGACCGTCCAGGCGGGCCTGGCCCGCGTCGTCGGCAGCCCGTGGGAGCTGGCCACGGGGCAGGACATCCTCTATCCGGGGTGTATCGGCGAGAAGCCGCCGGCCGCGGCGCGCCTGCTGCGGAGCTACATGGACAGGCTGAGCCGCACCGCCATCAGCCGTCCAGCCGTCACCCGGGCCCTGTTCGACGCCATGACGCTCTCCGCGCCATTGACGTGTCTCCTCTCCCCACGGGTGATGACCGCCGTGCTGCGGGGGCCCACGCACGCCCCCTTGTCGGAACCGCCTCTGATGGCGGCGGAGCGTGTCTCCTCGCCGGATGTCCCGCGCCGCGCGGCCGCCGAGCCGGGCGGGCGGACCGCCGCGTCCCGGGCCCGTGCCGGCGGCGCCTAAAATGAGGGGATCAGCACAAACGTCCCGTGCTCCGCTCGAAGCCGCCCGGCTCCGGGCGGGCCGGGGAGCGCCGCCCGACCCCAGAGGAACCACGCCCCGTGTCACAGAGACGCCAGCAGCCCCCAGCGGAGATCGACGGCGGGCGGGAGAGTCTGCGCGCGGACTGCGGGAACTGCTTCGGGCTGTGCTGCGTCGCCCTGCCCTTCGCCGCGTCGGCGGACTTCGCCATCGACAAGGACGCCGGGCGGCCCTGCCCCAATCTGCGGGAGGACTTCGGCTGCGGCATCCACAGCCGGCTGCGGCAGAAGGGCTTCACCGGCTGCACCGCGTACGACTGCTTCGGCGCCGGCCAGAAGGTGTCGCAGATCACCTTCGGCGGGCGGGACTGGCGGCAGGCCCCCGACACCGCGCGCCTGATGTTCGACGTCTTCCCGATCGTGCGGCACCTCCATGAGCTGCTCTGGTACCTGACCGAGGCGCTGACGCTGGACGCGGCCCGCCCCGTGCACGGCCGGATTCGCCGTGTGCTCGACGCGACGGAAGCCCTCACCCGCCGCGACCCCGAGGCCCTGAAGGAGGTGGACGTCATGGCCCAGCGGCAGGAGGCCAACACCGTGCTGCTGCGCACCAGCGAACTCGTACGCGCCACGGTTCGCCGCAAGGCCAAGGACCGCAGGGGCGCCGACCTC
Source organism: Streptomyces sp. URMC 123 (assembly GCF_051386515.1). Classification (NCBI taxonomy): domain Bacteria; kingdom Bacillati; phylum Actinomycetota; class Actinomycetes; order Kitasatosporales; family Streptomycetaceae; genus Streptomyces; species Streptomyces sp. URMC 123. Next base: position 6,266 of record NZ_JBPQTV010000204.1, read on the forward strand.
ATCGGGGCCGACCTCAAGGGCGTCGACTTCCGGGGCGCCAATCTGCGCGGGGCCTGCCTCATCGCCGCCGATCTCACCGGCGCCGACCTGCGGCAGGCCGATCTGATCGGGGCCGATCTGCGGGACGCCGTCCTCGCCGGCGCGGACCTCGGCGAGAGCATCTTCCTCACCCAGCAGCAGGTCAACGCGGCCAAGGGCGACCTCGCCACCAAGCTGCCGCCCGCGCTCACCCGCCCGGCGCACTGGACGGCGTAGCACCCGGTCCGGCTCACGCGCCCGCCGCCGCGCCCGCCGTGAGCCGGCCGTCGCGCACCTCGACCACCCGGTCGACGGCGGCGAGGTGCGAACGGTCGTGGGTGACCAGCACCGTCGACCGCGCCCCCTGACGCGTGAGGGCCACGAGCAGCTCCAGCACCGCCGCGCCGCGCTCGTGGTCCAGCGCGCTGGTCGGCTCGTCGACCAGCAGGACCGCCGGGTCGTTCATCAGCGCACGGGCGATGTTGAGCCGCTGGCGCTGACCGCCGGAGAGCTGGTGCGGCCGGCGGCCGGCCACGTCCGACAGGCCCACCGCGGCCAGCAGCTCCAGCGCGCGGGACCGCGCCCGCCGCACCCCGCGGCCGGCCAGGTGCGCCATGAGCTGGACCTGCTCCACCGCGGTCAGCGAGGGCAGCAGATGCGGCTGCTGGAACACCATGCCGACCGTGTCCCGCCGCAGCGCGGTCAACGCGCCGCGGCTCATCCCCGTGGTGTCCGTGCCGTTGATGACCACGGTGCCGCTGTCCGGCGTGACCAGGGCGGCGGCGACGGCCAGCAGGCTGGACTTCCCGGAGCCGGAGGGGCCGATCACGGCGGTCACGGTGCCGGCCGGGACCCGTAGGCCCACCCGGTCCAGGGCGGTGAGCCGGCCGGCCCCGTCGGGGTAGGTCAGGGTGACATCGTTCAGTTCGAGGCTCATCGGGCGCTCCCCAGGGCGGTCAGCGGGTCGACGGACGTGATGCGGCGCACGGACAGGGCGGCCCCCACGGCCCCGAGGGCGATCGTGACGAGGGCGGGAGACAGGACGGTGGACGCGTTCAGCACGAACGGAACGGTTCCGTCCGCCAGGGCCGCGCCGACGCCCGCGGCGAGCGCCGTACCCACACCGGTGCCGAGCACGAGCAGGAGGAGCGCCTGGCCGAGCGCGTCCCGCAGCAGATGGGCGGTCGAGGCGCCCAGCGCCTTGAGAACGGCGAGGTCGGCGCCGCGCTGAATGGTCCAGACGGTGAAGAAGGCGCCGATGACCAGGGCGGAGATGGCGAAGAGGAAGCCGCGCATCAGCCGCAGCGAGCCGTTCTCGGCGGCGTACGAGCCGATCGCCGAGAGCGCGTCGTCGACGGTGACGGTGGTGGTGCCCAGCCGGTCGTCGGCGGCCGGCAGCGCGTCGGCGGAGGTGGTCGTCAGGGCGACGACCGTGGCCCGCGCCCCGGACGGAGCCGATGCCCCGGCCGCATCGCCCGGCGCCCCCTGCCCGGCCGGCGCGCCCGGCCCGCCGGACGAGCCCGCCTCCGATCCCGCCGGCGCGCCCGGCCCGTCACCCGGCGCCCCCTGCCAGTCGGCCAGACTCGTCCACACCACCGGCGTATGGCTGTACATCGCGCCACCGGCCACCGCCGCGACCCGTACCCGCCGCCCGCCCAGCGTCAGCGCGTCGCCCGCCCGGGCCCCGAGCTCCTCGGCGGCCTTGCCGGACAGCACCACGGCGCCGTCCGAGACCCGTGCCGCCTCCGGGGCCACGGGCGAACCGGGCCGGACCCCGAAGGCGGACACCGACACCGACGCCCGGCCGGCCCGCGCCCGGGTCATGGCGATGCCCAGCGGCTCCGCCGAGGCCACCCCGGGCACCGCGGCCCACCGCTCCCAGGTGTCCCGGTCCAGCCGCGAATCCGTGAACGACACCTTCTCCCCGTCCGCCGGGGCGGCGAACACCAGGCGGTCGGCGCGCAGCGAGGTGATCGCCGACGTGTTCTCCCGCCCCAGCCCCGCCGTGAGCCCGGACAGCAGCCCGACCAGCAGCGTGATCAACACGATCACGCCGCCCATCAGGGCGAACCGCCCCTTGGCGAATCTCAGGTCCCTCCAGGCGACGAACACGAATCCTGCCTGCCTTCGGTGGTCTCGGTGCCGGACCCGGTGCCCGGCGGCGGGCTCCACCGTCGCCCCGCCGGCCCGCCCCCGGCATCGCACCCGGGTGTGCTTCGCGAAGGACGAAAGGATCACCCGCGCCTCAACCTTTTGATCGATGCCGCACCCGCGCGCCCGCCCTACCCTGGAAAGGCCGTGATGCCCCACTCCCTGACCCCCGCCCTGCGCGTGCTGCGTGCCTGTCTGCACCTGCTGATCGCCGCTCTCCTCGCGCTCGCCGCCGCCCGCGCGGTCACCGACCGGGCCGCCGACGCGCCCCTCGTCCTCACCACCGCGGCCGTCCTGGCCGCCGTGTACGCGATCGGGCCGGCCGTTCTCGCGACCCGCGCGTCCCCGCCGGCCACCGCCCTGTGGCTGACCGCCGTGGTGGCGGTGTGGCTGGTGCTGCTCGCGCTGACGGCGGACGGCGTCTGGCTCGCCTTTCCGCTGTTCTTCGTCCAGCTGCACCTGCTGCCCACCCGCTGGGGGCTCGCCGCCGTCGCGCTCACCACCGCCGCCGCGATCGTGGGCTTCGCCGGCCACACCCGCACCCTCACCTTCGGCACCGTGCTCGGGCCGCTGATCGGCGCGGCGGTGGCCGTCGCCACCGTCCTCGGCTACCAGGCCCTCTACCGGGAGAGCGAGCAGCGCCGCCGGCTGATCGAGGAACTCACCGACACCCGCCAGGAACTGGCCGCCGCCGAGCACCTCGCCGGCGTCCGGGCCGAGCGCGAGCGCCTCGCCCGCGAGATCCACGACACCCTGGCCCAGGGCCTCTCCAGCATCCAGCTCCTGCTGCGCGCCGCCGAGCGGTCCCTGCCCACCCGGCCGGAGACGGCCCTCGACCACGTCCGGCACGCCCGCCGCACCGCGGCCGACAACCTCGCCGAGGCCCGCCGGTTCGTCAGCGCCCTCGCCCCGCCCGACCTGGACAGCGGCTCGCTGCCCGCGGCCCTGGACCGGCTGTGCGCCACCACCGCCGACGCCACCGGCCTCGCCGTCCACTTCCAGGTCTCCGGCACGCCCGGGAACCTGCCCCCCGCCCACGAGACGGCCCTGCTGCGCATCGCCCAGTCCGCCCTCGGCAACGCGGTCCGGCACGCGCGGGCCACCCGCGTCGAGATGACCCTGAGCCACATGGGCAGCGAGGTCGCCCTCGACGTCGTGGACGACGGGTGCGGCTTCCGCGTCGACGAGGTGCCCGAGCCCGGCACGGGCCCCGCGGGCACCGGCTTCGGGCTCGCCGCGATGCGCGCCCGGGTCCGCGCCCTGCACGGCACCCTCGTGATCGAGTCCACCCCGGGGGAGGGCACCGCCCTCGCCGCCACCCTGCCCTGCCCGCCCGCTCCCGACGAACAGGCCAGCGCGTGAGTGAGCCCAGCGACCGCCCCGGCGCGCCCCCGCCCGCGTCGGCGGCCATCCGGCTGCTGCTCGCCGACGACCACACCGTCGTACGGGCCGGGCTGCGCGCCGTCCTGGAGGCCGAGGGCGATCTCGTGGTCGTGGCCGACGCGGCCACCGCCGAGGAAGCCGTCGCCCTCGCCGAGCGGATCGAGGTCGACGTCGTGCTGATGGACCTTCAGTTCCGGGGCGGCGGCATGGGCGGCTCCCAGGCCACCGCCGCCATCACCGCGCGGCCCGGCGCCCCCCGCGTGCTGGTGCTCACCACCTACGACACGGACGCCGACATCCTCGCGGCCATCGAGGCCGGTGCCACCGGCTACCTCCTGAAGGACGCGCCGCCCGAGGAACTCGCCGCCGCCATCCGCACCGCGGCCGCCGGCCGCTCCGCCCTCGCCCCTGCCGTGGCCCTGCGGCTGATGGACCGCATGCGCGAACCCGCCACCACGCTGTCGCGGCGGGAGACCGAGGTCCTCCAGCTCGTTGCCGACGGACTGTCCAACGCCGGGATCAGCAAGCGGCTCTTCCTGAGCCAGGCCACGGTGAAGTCCCACCTCGCGCACATCTACACCAAGTTGGGCGTCGACTCCCGTACGGCGGCGGTCGCCGTCGCCGGCGCGAAGGGCCTCATTCGCCGGTCGTGATGCCGGTCGTGACGTCGGCCGTGACAGCCGTGGCGACGTCGCTGGAGGCGCCGGCGAGGCGCCCGGCGGGGCGGTGGAGGCGGTTGAGTGCCAGATACGTCTGCGTGGCCGCGGCGATCGCGACCAGATCCTCGTCGTTCACCGAGCGCACCACCGTGGCGTGCGGGCCGGCCACGAGGGAGCGCGGCGGGATGTGACGGTCCTGCCCCACCACCGTGCCCGCCGCCACCACGCAGTGCGCGCCGACGCGCGCCCCGTTGAGCAACGTGGCGCCCATTCCGATCAGCACGTCGTGGTCCACCTCGCATCCGTGCAGCACCGCGTTGTGCCCGACGGAGACCCGGGGGCCGATGCGCACCGGCTGTCCCGGGTCGGTGTGCACCACCACGCCGTCCTGGATGTTCGACTCCTCGCCGACAATGATCTCGTCCCCGTCCGCCCGGAGCACCGTGTGGAACCAGACGCCCGCCCGGGCGCCGAGGCGCACCGGTCCCAGCAGCACCGCGGTGGGCGCGACGAACGCCTCCGGATGGATCTCGGGGGAGCGCCCGAGCACGGGGGCGACGAGTGCCCCGCCGTCGCCGGCGGTGACATGGCGGGCGTTGAGCGACATTTCCTGTGACTTCCCGCGCGGCCCTGCGGCAATGCGGGCGTTCACCCGCACGAGGGGCGGAGGGGGAAGATCCGATTCTCCTATCGACCCACCGGGAGGTGGGAAGCGCATTCCGAAAAGGCGCGCCGGAGGCCATCGAATGACGACTTTCGTTCTTTCTCTTCCGTTAAGGTTCGGCATGCGACGGCACCCTTGGCCTGCCGTGGCGGCGTGGATACCTTGGCAGGTGATCTGCCGGAACGTGCGTCAACCGCCCGCCCCGAGACGGGCCCCACGACCCCCGGC
>NZ_JBPQTV010000205.1:0-11338 GCF_051386515.1 Streptomyces sp. URMC 123
ACCGCGTGCAGCAGCGGGGGCGGCAAGGGCGGCGGCAAGGAGGGCGGCGACGGCAAGGAGCCCACGGAGCAGCGGGCGGTCTTGGGGTCGAACGCGTCCCGGACGGAGTCCCCGAGCAGGTTGAAGGCGACGACGAACACCACCATCGCGATGCCGGGGAAGAACATGAAGGTGATGTCGTTCTCGTAGACATCGGCGGCCTTGGCGAACATCCGGCCCCAGTCGGGGGTGGGCTCGACCAGACCGACCCCGAGGAAGGACAGGCCCGCCGCCGTCGTCACGAAGTTCGGCAGCATATAGGTCGCCTGGACCAGGATCGGGGTGACGAGGTTGGGCAGCAGCTCCTTGCGGATGATCCGCCAGGGGGAGGCCCCGCTGACCTTGGCCGCCTCGATGAATTCCCGTTCCCGCAGGCTGAGCACCGTGCCCCGGAGAATTCTCGCCAGGCCCATCCAGCCGAGGAACCACAGCACCGAGATCAGCGCCACCACCCGGATGTAGGTCGGGGTCTCGTCCCGTGGATCGACGAAGAGCGAGACCACCACGGGCATGAAGGCGACGAAGAACAGCTGGGCCGGAAAGGCGAGCAGCAGATCGATCACGCGGCTGATCAGGTAATCCGCGCGACCGCCCAGATATCCGGCGGCGACGCCCAGCAGAATCCCGGTGATCACCGTGGCCAGGGTGGCCGCCACGGCGATGGCCAGCGAGGTCCTGATGCCGTAGATCAGCAGGGTGAGGACATCGCGGCCCAGGCCCGGTTCCAGGCCGAACCAGAATTCGCCGGAGATCCCGCCGTTGGGCTGCAGGGGGTACGAGAACTCGTCGAAGAGCTCGGGCCGCTCCTGGACGTAGAAGGTGTACGGGTCCTTTCCGTACAGCCAGGAGATCACCGGGGCGAGCAGCGCCAGGGCGAAGAAGAAGAGCACCACATAGGCGGAGATCACTCCGGCCCGGTCGCGTTTGAACCGCCGCCACATCAGCTGCCCGGGGGAGCGGCCCGCCAGTTCGGCCGCGGCCGGCGGTCCCGCTTCCGGACCGAGGTCACCGGCGCCGTCGTCGCCCTGGGACGAGGGATTGCCCGGCCCGGCCGCGGCAGCCTGGGATGGACTGGTCATCGCTTGGCCCCCGACTCAAGTTCTCGTGGAACGCGGTGCGGCGCCCGTGAACGCCGCTGGGTGGTGCGGACTTTGGCAACTGATTTATGGCCCAGTCAAGGGGGTGACAAGGGGAGATGTGGCGGTCTCTCGCTTCTTGAGCGAAGATTTCGCAGATTGAGGTTGCCGCGTGCTTGACAGTGCGCGTATTCGCCGGATATCTCGACATAATTGACGATCATTGGCGTTGCGGCGGAGGCGTCGTGACCGATTCGGCTCCGATATCCGGACGGGCCACTGCGAACACCGTACGGCGGTGCGCGCGCCGTTGATCGGCCGGGGTACGCCCGGCGTACCCCGGCCGATCAACGCGGCACGGCGAAAAGAATCGCATCACCGTTGTATCCCTGGGGCCCATGGGAAAGATGATGCGCCATCCGGTGCGGGATATTCCGATCGGTGAGCGGTCAGTGAGCGGTCAGTGGGCGGTCAGTGGGCGGTCAGTGGACGCCGAGCGATCGCCGGAGGAATTCCACCTGCAACAGCAGCAGGTTTTCGGCCACCTGTTCCTGTGGGGTCATATGCGTCACCCCGGAGAGCGGCAGCACCTCGTGCGGGCGGCCCGCGGCGAGCAGCGCGGAGGACAGCCGCAGGGTGTGGGCGGCCACCACGTTGTCGTCCGCCAGCCCGTGCACGATCATCAGCGGGCGTGCCGGCTCGGCCGCCCCCACCAGGCCCTTCTCGCCCACCAGCGAGTTGGCCTCGTACGCCGCCGCGTCCTCGGCCGGGTGCCCGAGATAGCGCTCGGTGTAGTGGGTGTCGTACAACCGCCAGTCGGTCACCGGCGCGCCGGCGATGCCCGCGTGGAACACGTCCGGGCGCCGCAGCACCGCCAGGGCCGCCAGATAACCGCCGTACGACCAGCCGCGGATGCCCACCCGGCCCAGGTCCAGGGGGTGGGATTCGGCCAGCGCGTGCAGCGCCGCCACCTGGTCGTCCAGCGTGACGCCGGCGAAGTCCCCGGCGATGGCCTTCTCCCAGGCCGGGGAGCGGCCCGGGGTGCCCCGGCCGTCGGCCACCACGACCGCGAACCCCTGGTCGGCGAACCATTGGGAGGTCAGATGGGCGTTGTGGGCGGCGACCACGCGCTGCCCGTGCGGACCGCCGTACGGGTCCATCAGCACCGGCAGCGGGCCGTCGCCCTCCCGGTGGTCCGAGGGCAGCAGCACGGCGCACGGCACCCGGAGCGGGCCCGCCTCGACCAGCCGGGGCCGGGCCGTCAGCACCGGCCGCTCCGCGGCGGAGGCCACCGTGGCCACCGGGTCCTTCCCGCGCAGCACCCGCGCCACCGCGCCCGGACGGTCGAGGCCGGTCGACACCAGCACCGTCACCTCGCCGCAGCGCACCGCGCCGTGCACGCCCGCGCCCTCGGAGAGGCGCTCCACGCCCAGCTCGTTCACCCGGTACACATGCACCTCGCCGGTGCCGGGCTCCGCCGCCTCCGGCCCGGCCGACGCCGACACCAGGACGTCGCCGTCCGCGACGTCCAGCACCGCCCGTACATGCGTCTGCGGCCCGGTGAGCGGGCGGTCGCCGACCACCAGCACCCGCGCCCCGCCCTCGTCGGCGATCCGCACCAGCCGGCCGTCCGGCGTCCACGCCGGGCAGCCGCGGAACAGCTCCAGCCACGCCGGGTCCTCGTCCGCGTGCAGCAGCCGGGTCCGGCCCGACTCCGGGTCCACCGCCAGGAAGCGCTGGGTCCGCTGCGCCCGGTCCTGCACCAGCAGCAGGGGCGGTCCCGCCGAGGACCAGTGGACCCGCGCGAGATACGGATAGCGCTCCCGGTCCCACTCCACCTCGACGCGCTTGCCCGCGGCCGAGCCGTCGCCCGCCGCGGGGTCGGCCTCCCGGGCGTCGCCCAGGGGGACGAGGAACAGCCGCACCTCGGCGTTGGGCGTGCCGGCGGCCGGGTACGCCACCTCCTGCGGCGCCCGGTCCGGATTGGCCGGGTCGGCGATCCACCAGCGCCCCACCGGGCTCTCGTCGACCCGGGCCACGAGCAGCGCGTCGCTGTCCGGCGACCACCAGAAGCCGCGGGAGCGGTCCATCTCCTCCGCCGCGATGAACTCCGCGAGGCCGTAGGTGACCTGGTCCTCCGTCGCCGGGTCCGGCGCGGCGACCGCGCGGTCGCCGGCCCCGTCGGCCCCCACCACCCGCAGCGCGCCGCCGGTCACATAGGCGACCCGGCGGCCGTCCGGGGAGGGCCGGGGGTCCACCACCGGGCCGGGCACGGGCAGTTCGCGCGCGGTGCCGGCCCGCAGCTCCGCCGTGAACAGCCGGCCCGAGAGCGCGAAGGCCGCCAACTCCACCGCGTCGTCCACGGCGTACGCCACCACCCCGGCCGAGCCCTCCCGGCTGCGCTCCCGGCGCGCCCGCTCCTCGGCGGACAACTCCTCCTCGGCGCCGGCCAGCAGCGCCACCGGGTCGGCCGCGACTCGCTCGGTGCCCTCGTCCAGGTCGAGCACCCACAGCAGATGGGCTCGATCGGTGCCGGAGCGGGAGCGGAGGAAGACCACCCGGCCGGCGTCCGGGGAGACGGTGAAGGCGCGCGGCGCGCCGAGGGTGAAGCGCTGCGTCCTGGCGTGCTGCCGGGGAAACGAAAGCTCTGCGTCCATGGGGCGACCCTATGGGGCGGAACAGCGCCTCCGGATGCGACGGTGGTGCGCCCGGCGGGCCAGCGGGCGGACCGGTCCGTGCGCCCCTCTTCTGCATCCGTGCACCGATTCATGCGCACGCACGGAAAGTTATGATCCATCGCGCATAGTGGGTATCACCCACTCGGCAACCACTGGCTCGTCCCGCGACTTGGAGGTGAACCGCCGTGGCACTCTCGATTTCGGCGGTGGTGCTGCTGGCGATCGTCGTCTTCCTCCTGGTCCGCAAATCGGGGCTGAAGGCCGGACACGCCGTGGTCTGCGTCCTCCTGGGCTTCTATCTGGCGAGTTCGTCGATCGCGCCCACGGTGAACCAGCTGACCACCAGCGTCGCGAGCATGATCAACAACATCAAGTTCTGAGGCGGGCGCCGCGCGGCGGGACCGGGACGCCCGTACGGGCCGGGCCCGCTCGTACGCTGGAGCCATGAGTGATCTGTCCACCCCCGGCCCCCGCCGGGAGGCGCCCGCGCGCCGGCTTCTGCTGGTGCACGCGCACCCCGACGACGAGTCGATCAACAACGGCGCCACCATGGCCGCGTACGCCGCCGAAGGGGCGCTGGTCACCCTGGTGACCTGCACCCTCGGCGAGGAGGGCGAGGTCATCCCGCCCGAACTGGCCCATCTCGCCGCCGATCGGGACGATGCCCTCGGCCCCCATCGGCAGCGCGAGCTGGCCGCCGCGATGCGCGAGCTCGGGGTCACGGATCACCGCTTCCTCGGCGGGCCGGGGCGCTACCGCGACTCCGGCATGATGGGCGTCGCCCAGAACGACCGCCCGGGGGCCTTCTGGCGGGCCGACGTCGACGAGGCCGCCGCCCATCTCGTGGCCGTCATCCGCGAGGTCGGGCCGCAGGTGCTGGTGACGTACGACCAGGACGGGGGCTATGGGCACCCCGATCACATCCAGGCCCACCGCGTCGCCATGCGCGCCGCCGAGCTGGCCGCCGAGCCCGCCTACCGCCGGGACCTCGGCGAGCCGCACACCATCGACAAGATCTACTGGAACTGCATCGCCCGTTCGGCGGCCGAGGAGGGCTTCGCCCGGCTGCGCGCCCGCACCGGCGCCGACACCGCCTTCCGCGGTGTGGCCGACCTCGCCGACCTGCCCGGAGTCGTCGACGACGACGAGGTGACGGCGGTCGTCGACGGCGCGGCGTACGCCGATCGCAAGGCGGCCGCCCTGCGCGCGCACGCCACCCAGGTCGCCGTGGAGGAGCCGTTCTTCGCCCTCTCCAACGACCTGGGGCAGCCGCTGTTCACCACCGAGCACTACCGCCTGGTGCGGGGGACGCCGGGGGCGGAGCTCCCCGAGACCGATCTGTTCGCCGGCCTCGTCGCGGACACGGCGGGCGGCGGCGCGAACGGCGGTGACGGCGGCGGTTACGGTGGTGGCGCCGGCGACGCCGGTGGTGGCGGCGCGGCCGGCACGCGTCGCCCCCTGGGAGGAGCACGATGACCCTCGTACGACTGTGCGCGTATGCCGGACTCGCGGTGGTCGGCGCGGCCACGGGTGTGGCGGGCGCCCTGGTCCAGGGCGCCTGGTTCCCGGGCGGGCTGCTGCTCGCCCTGCTGGCCATCACCTCGCTCACCTACGGCGGGGCCAAGGCGGTGGGCACCCGGGTCGGCGCGGCCGCGCCGGCCGGCGGCTGGCTGGTGGCGGTGCTGCTGCTGACCGCCACCCGGCCCGAGGGCGACTTCCTGTTCAGCGCGGGCGTCGGCTCCTACGTCTTCCTGCTCGGCGGGATGATGGCGGCTGTGATGTGTGCCACCCTTCCGCAGCTGTCCCCGCCGGCGGACCGCAAGGCGCCCCCAGCGGGCCGACCTGGCGCCCGACTTGGCAAGTGACGCACCTTTACGGCCGTCTTCCGGGGCCCCCGGGAGCGGTGATGCAGCGGTAGTGGGGTGGGGCCCGGCGGTGCCCCAGTATGGTTGTGCGCGCCGCCGAGCCTTCCTCGTCTTCGGCATGGGTGACCCCCAGTGAGAGGTCATGACGGGCGGCGGAGCCAACCGGGAGAACCTGCCTTGAGCCGTGAAACTGACAGTTCGTCCTCCGGGCCCCAGGGGCGCGGTGGTGCCGCGTACCCGTCGGGGACCCCGCCGTACGGGTCCCGCCAGTATCCGTCGCCCCAGGGCACCTCGCGGGACACCTCGCACGACGCTTCCGACGCCAAGGAATCCAGCACCGCATCCATGAAGTCCAAGAAGTCCGAAGAGTCCAGGACGACAGAGCCCCGGGCGGAGTCCAGGCCCGAGCCCAGGACCGAGACCACGCTGACCACGCGCATCCGGATCAACATCCCGGGGTCGCGGCCGATCCCGCCGGTCGTGATGCGCAAGCCGGTCGAGGACGGCGAGATGACCGCCGAGACGGCGCTGCCGGCGGCCGAGGCCCCGGCCGAGCCGGAGACCGCCGCCTCCAGCGGTGATTCCGGTTCGGGGAGCGGACGGCCGGCGGCCGAGGCGGCCGACGAGGGCGGTGAGGAGACGAAGACCAGCGACTGGTTCGCTCCGCGCAAGCCCCCGGCGGCGGCCCCCGGTTCCCCGGCGGGCGCGGGTGCTCCGACGGGCGCCGGCGCGGGGTCGGGTTCGGCCTCCGCCTCCTCGGCGCCCGCGCTGGGCTCCGGCGCTGGTACGAGTGCGGGCTCGGCTTCCGGTTCGGGTTCCGCTTCGGGTCCTGGTTCCGCTCAGGGCCCTCGTGCCGGGTCCGCCTCGGCCGCCGGTTCGGGTGCCGCCGGTTCCGGCGCGGCGGGCTCCGCCACCGGCGGTGTCGGCTCGTCGGGCGGAGTCGGTTCGTCCGGCGGAGCCGCCGGGTTCGGCACCAACGGCACCAAGCCCGCCCTGCCCACGCGCCCGGCCCGGCGCTCCGGCCCGCTGGGCGCGGACCGCGCCAAGGGGCCCGGACCGCAGGCCGGCACCCAGGGCGCGCCCCTGTTCCCGTACTTCTCCGACAGCTCCTCGTCCGGGTCCTCGTCGCAGTCGCGCCCGCAGGGCCGCGTGGGCGGCCCCGCGGCCGACGGCGCGGAGCCGGGCGCCCCGGTGCCCGGACTGCGGCCCGACACTGGCGCGGGCGGCCCCGGCGCCTCCTACGGCGGCTTCGCGGCCGGCGGCGGCTCCGACCCGCTGGGCCCCGACCCGCTGGGCGCGGACCCGGCGGCGGGCCCCGGCTCCACCCCGCCGTTCGGCACCCCGGCCATGGACGCGCCCGGCGCGCCCACCGGCGCGGGCCCCCATGGGCCGACCACCGGCCCGGCCAGCGGTGTGATGCCGGTGCCGCCGCCGGCCTACGGCATGGACGGCGGCCTGGACGGCGCGTCCGGCGGCTTCGACGCCGCGGCCCCGGCCCCCGGCGGCCCCTCCGGCTTCGCCGACGACGCCTTCTTCGGCGGCCCGGCCACCGGCACCCCGGACCAGGTCTCCAGCGACACCCTCGTCAGCGGCATCCCGGCCGTCCCGCCGGCCGGCGACTCCGGGTTCGGGGGCGGCGGCTCACCCTTCGCGGACCCCGGCTCCCCCTTCGCGGACGCCCCCCGGGCCCCGGGCGGCGGCGTGCCCTCCGTCCGGGACAGCGGCGGTCTGGTGCCGCCCGCCAAGACCGGCGTTCCGGCCCCCTCGGGCGCCGGTTCCGACCGGGCCGACGGGCCCGACAAGGGCGGCCGGGGCAAGGGCGGCAAGGGCAAGGGCGCGGGCGCCAAGGGCAAGGGAGCCAAGGGCACGGGCAGTGAGGCCGCGTCGGCCGCCGTGCCCGCGAGCGCGCCCGCCAAGAGCGCGCCGGCCAAGAGCGCGCCGGCCAAGAAGAAGGGCCGCTCCAAGCTGGTCCTGCTCGCCGTGGGCCTCTTCGGCGTCGCCGGAGTGACCTATGGCGCGGGCCTCTTCCTCGACCACGCGGACGTGCCCAAGGGCACCACCGTGCTGGGCGTCGACATCGGCGGCACCTCCAAGGAGGAGGCGGTCAAGAAGCTCGACACCGCCCTCGGCGGCCGGAGCGAGGCGCCCCTCAAGGTGGCCGTCGACGGCAGGGCCCAGGAGCTCAAGCCGTCCGTGGCGGGCCTGTCGATCGACACCCAGACCACCGTGCGCAAGGCGGCGGGCCGGGACTACAACCCCATTTCCGTCATCGGCTCCCTGTTCGGCTCCACCCGTCCCGCACAGCCCGAGATCAAGATCGACGAGGAGAAGCTGACCGCGGCGCTCAAGGGCGTGTCCGGGGGCGGCGGCGGGCAGGACGGCGGCATCACCTTCGAGGGCGGCAAGGCCGTCGCCGTACCGGGCAAGCCGCACCAGGCCCTGGACGTCCCCAAGTCGGTCGAGGCGGTCACCAAGGCCTACCGGGAGCGGGCCGAGACCGGCCGGAACGCCGCCGTGGCGCTGCCCTCGGGCATGAGCCAGCCGGCGGTCTCCCAGGCCGAGATCGACCGGGCGATGAAGGAGTTCGCGCAGCCCGCGATGTCCGGACTGGTCACCGTGCAGACGGACGCCGCGCACAAGGTGTCCTTCAGCCCCGAGGTGTCGCTGCCCAAGTTCCTGTCGATGAAGGCGATCGACGGCAAGCTCGTGGAGAGCTACGACAAGGCGGTGCTGAAGGAGCTGTACGGCGCCACCTTCAACGGCGTGCTGATCCAGCGCGGCGACGGCAGCAGGACGCCCGTCACGCCCGAGGACGTGATCGGTGCCCTGCGGAAGGCGCTGGTCGGCAAGACGCCGGCCGAGCGCGTCGGGGTCATCGCGACCAACCCGCAGTAGCGTTCGCCGGGTCGGGCGGTCCCGTGTCCGGACCGCCCGGCCGTCACCCATGACATCTGTCATGACCTCTTGACGATCGATGACACTGCTGGTCGCCGCCGTGGTCGGGCAAGCTCGGGAACATGAGCACAACCGCACGCAGCGCACGCCACGACGGCCGTGCCGACGACCGTACCGGGGGCGGGGCCGGGCCCCGCTTCTCCCGGCCCCGCGGAGGCCGCCCCGACGCCGGGCAGGCCCCCGTGGTCCACTTCGACCGGGTCGAGAAGAGCTACGGCACCGTCCGCGCGGTGTCCGACCTCTCCCTGGAGCTCCACGCGGGCGAGACCGTCGCCCTGCTCGGCCCCAACGGCGCCGGCAAGTCCTCCACCCTCGATCTGCTGCTCGGCCTGCGCACCCCCGACAGCGGGACCGTGCGGCTGTTCGGCACGACGCCGCAGCAGGCCATCGCCCAGGGCAGGGTGGGCGCCATGCTGCAGAGCGGCGGCCTCATGGAGGAGGTCACCGTCCGCGAAATGGTGGGCCTGGCCCGCTCCCTGCACCCGCGCCCGCACCCCCTCTCCGAGGTGATGGCCAGGGCCGGCATCACGGACATCGCCGACCGCAAGGTCGACAAGCTGTCCGGCGGTCAGGAGCAGCGCGTCCGGTTCGCCCTCGCCACGGCCGGGGCCAATGACCTGATCGTGCTGGACGAGCCCACCACCGGCATGGACGTCACCTCCCGGCAGGCGTTCTGGGCCACCATGCGGGAACAGGCCGAGCAGGGCCGCACGGTGCTCTTCGCCACGCACTATCTGGAGGAGGCCGACGAGGTGGCGGACCGGGTGCTGGTCCTGCACCGCGGCCGGCTCCTCGCCGACGGCACCGCCGCCGAGATCAAGGCCATGACGGGCGTCCGCCGGATCGCCTTCGACCTCGACGAGCCCGTGGACGAGGTGCTGCTGCGCGCCCTGCCGCACCTGGCCGACCTGCAAGTATCCGGCCGCACCGTCCGCATGCGCTCCCACGACGCCGACGCCACCGTGCAGGCCGTCTACGCCAGCGGCCTCTACCCGCGGGGCCTGGAGGTCTCCGGGCTCGGCCTGGAGCAGGCGTTCATCGCCATCACCGACGCCGCGACGGCGGCCACCGACGCCGGGGCCACCGCCGCGGCCACCACCGCCGAGGAGGCACAGCGATGACGACGGCGACCTCCGCTCCCGTTTGGCCCCTGGTCCGGCTGGAGATCCTGCGCACCCTGCGGAACAAGAAGTTCATGTTCTTCTCGGTGATCTACCCCGCCCTGCTCTACCTGCTGATCTCCGGCGCCCAGAGCGGCACCGAGAAGATCCCCGGCACCGACCTCACCGCCCAGCTGTACTACATGGTGGCGATGGCCTCCTTCGGCGCGCTCACCAGCGTGCTCATCGGCAACAGCGAGAAGATCGCCAAGGAGCGGGAGAAGGGCTGGGTGCGCCAGCTCCGGCTGACGGCGCTGCCGGGCCGCGGCTATGTGACCGCCAAGATCGCCGCAGCGGCGACCGTCACCCTGCCCGCCATCGTGATCGTCCTGGCCCTGGGCGCCGTGGTGAAGGGCGTACGGCTCGACGCCTGGCAGTGGCTCGCGCTGACCGGCGCCATCTGGGCGGGCAGCCTGGTCTTCGCCGCGCTCGGTGTGGCGATCGGCTATCTGGCCACCGGTGACGCGGTGCGCCCGCTGACCATGCTGATCTACTTCGCCCTGGCCATCCTCGGCGGCCTGTGGATGCCGCTGAGTGTCTTCCCGCAGTGGCTCCAGGACATATCCGCGTGGATGCCGACCCACGCCTACGCCGCCCTCGGCCAGGCCATCGAGGTCGGGGACGCGCCCCACCTGAAGGACGCGGCCCTGCTCGCCGCCTATCTCGTCGTGTTCGCCGGGGCCGCCGCCTGGCTCTACCGCAAGGACACCCGCAAAGCGTGAGCGAGACTGCTGCCATGGGTGTGCACGAGAGATGGTGGCAGCGCTGGCGCGAGCGGCTGGAGGCCGACTCCGACGTGTCGGCCTCCGTCGGCAATCCGCCGGAGAACCGCCGCCAGGCGTTCGTGAAGCTGACGTGGATCGGCATCTGGCTCGCCTATATGAGCGCGCCGGTGAGCGACCTGCTCTCCGACGAGATGTCCCTGACCGCCACGGTCCTCGGCTGGACGGGGCTGATCGGGTTCGTCGCCGTCTACCTGGTCCTGGTCTTCCGCCACACCTCCTGGGCGCTGTCGCCGCCGCTGGTGCTGTCGGCGCTCTGCGCCCTGGTGGCGCTGGCGGTGATCCTGCCCCTGGCCTTCGGCGCGCCCTGGCTGGTGCTGTGGGTGTATCTCTCGATCACCTGCGGCGCGGTGCTGCCGAACCAGCTGTCCCGCTGGGTCGTCCCCGCCACCACGGCGCTGCTGATCCTCGTCGGACTGCGCGTGGAGAGCGCCGGGGAACTGCTCTCCGCGCTGGTCATCCCGTGCCTCCTCGGCGGCTACGCGATGCTCGGCATCCGGCAGATGGTCCGCACGACCCGGGCGCTGCGGGAGGCCAGGGCCACCGTCGCGCACCTGGCCGCCAACGAGGAGCGGCTGCGGCTCGCCCGCGATCTGCACGACCTGCTGGGCCACTCCCTCTCGCTCATCGCGCTCAAGAGCGAGCTCGCCGGGCGCATGCTGCCGGACCACCCGGAGCAGGCCGCGACGCAGGTCGCGGACATCGAACGGGTGGGCCGCCAGGCGCTGGTCGATGTGCGGGAGGCGGTGAGCGGCTTCCGCCGGCCGACCCTGGCCGGCGAGA
>NZ_JBPQTV010000206.1:0-11330 GCF_051386515.1 Streptomyces sp. URMC 123
GGCCCCGCGGCCCCGCCTCCCGCCTTCGGGCCGGACTGGCCCGCCACCTGGACGCCCCTGTGCGTGGCCCGGCTCGGCCGCGCCGCTCCGCCGGTCGCCCCCGCCGTCCACCGCGGCCTCGGCAGCCTCGGTGGCTTCGCGGACTTCTCCGGCTCCGCGCCCTCGTTCCCCGCCGCCGGACCGGCCGGGCCCACGGCCCCCTTCACCGCCGAGCCGGCCGGCGAGGACCTCTCCGACCTCAGAAGCACCGCGCTGGCCCGGCGCACCAACCGGGCCCCCTACCGCGACACCCCCGTCGACCCGGCCCTGCTGCACCGGCTCGCCACCCCCGGGCCGTACCCGTACGGCCTCGAAGCCCTGGCCGAGCCCGTGACCGTCCGCCATCTGGAGAGCGCCGCGGAGCGTGCCCTGTTCGCCGACTTCGTGGCCCGCCACGGCGGCCGCGACTTCAGCCACCGGGCGGCCTGGCGGGAGACCCACGCGTATCTGCGCGCCGACCCGGCCGAGGCCGCCGCGCGCGGCGACGGCTTCGCCCTGAGCCAGCTGTTCGGCCCGATGTCACCCGTCCGCCTCCGGGCGACCCGGGCCGCGCTGGCGCCGGGGACGATGCGGGTGCTGAGCCGGGTCGGCTACCACCGGCTGCTCGCCGGGCGGCTCGCCGCGCTGGTGCGCCGCGCCCCCGTCGTCGCCACCCTGAGCCTCCCCGACGCGGAGCCCCCGCCCGGGGCGATGGTGCGGGCGGGGTGCCGGCTCGCCGACTACTGGCTGGCTGCCACCCGTGCCGGCCTCGTCCTCCACCCGGTGAGCGTCGTCCTCCAGCACGAGGACGTCCGGCTCGACCTCCAGCGCCGCCTCGGGCTGCCCGGCCGGCTGTTCTTCGTCAGCCGGCTCGGCCACCCCACCGCCGACTTCCCCCCGTCGCCGCGCCGCGCGGTGGCGGCCGCGTGGCGGACGGTGTGACAACAGGTTCCGAGGGCGGGCAGGCGGGCGGGCGGCCCGGGAACGGCCGGCGGAAAGGCCCCTCAACCCCTCGCCACGAAGGCCCTCACCCCGCGAGCGGGGCGGGCGCGGCCGGGGGCCCCAGCCGGGGCTCCTGGTTGAGGATGCGGTGGAGCTGCTCCCGCAGGACGGGGGACGGCTCCATGCCCAGCTCGTCGATCATCCGGGCGCGTGCCTCGTTGTAGACGTGCACGGCCTCCGCCTGCCGCCCCGCCCGGTACATGGCCAGCATCAGCATGGCGGTGACCCGCTCCCGCCAGGGGTAGATGGCCGAGGCCCGCCGGAGCTCGCTGATCGCGGCGGAGGGCTCCAGGTGGAGGGAGAGCTCCAGCCGGTCCTCGACGACCGCCAGCCGCTCCTCCTCCAACTGGACCGCCGCGCCGCGGCAGACCGGCCCCACGGCGCCGTGCAGCGGGGCGCCGGTCCACAGGGCGAGGGCCTCGTCGAGCAGCCGGGCGCAGCGGCGGGGGTCCTCGGCCCGGGCCCGGCGGGCGCGCCCGACCGTCTCGCGGAAGACACCGACATCGGTGTCGCCGGCCGCGACGCGCATGGCGTAGCCGGCGGTGTGGGTGACGAGCATGCGGCCGGTCTCCTTCGTTCCGCAGTGCTCCTTGAGGGTCCTGCGGAGCCGGGAGACATGGGCCTGGAGGGCGTTCTCCGCGGTGGGCGGCGGATCACAGCCCCACAGCTCCTCGTAGAGCTGCTCCTTGCTCGCGAGCCGGCCCGTGTTGATCAGCAGAAAGGCCAGCAGGGTGCGCTGGCGGGCGCCCGGCAGGGCCACGGTGCGGCCATTGCCGGATATCTCGACGGAACCCAGTAATCGGAATTTCATGATCCCCCTCCTTGGCGGCACGCCAGGCGTGGGCCGCGGCATGACCGCTCGGTTCGGTCTCGGGTCCGGGCAGGGACGGTGCGGACGCGGAGGCGTGGACGACGGGCCGCGCGAGATCGTCGACGCGGGGGAGCGGCGCACCGGTGACGGCGCTGTCCGGGGTGTCCGGGCAGGCCCGCCGGGTGTCCGGGTGTGCCCGCGAGGGGGGTCGGAGGCGCGGGTTCTCACGGTGCCGGACGTCGACACCCCCGCCTGCCCTCGCCGCACGAGGAACCCCTGGCTCGAAGTCCCCACCCTCCCGCGTGGCGACTTGCGAGCCAACCGTCTGTCACGGACGAGACGCTGCCCAAGATATCGCCTTTCAACCGGTCACGAAATGACACTTTCTGCCGGTTTGTTCATGCAGGCACGATCGTGCCGATGATGCGGCTTACGCCGTTTCTACGCCGTCAGATGTCCCCCGTGTGGGTTAATTTCGTTCATTCCCTGTCCTCATGCGGACCTATCCGGGCCATCATCGGTCCCGCGGCCGGTGCGTGGCGTGCACCGTTCGCCGTAGCCGTAGACAGGGGGACTCGTGTTACGGGAAGAGATCCGCCGCCGGAATCTGCACGCTCTGCTGACCTCGTGCCGCGCACGTCTCACGCCACAGGACGTCGGAATCCGCGATCCACGCCGCCACACCGGCCACGGCCTCCGCCAGGAACAGGTCGCCTCGCTCTCCGGCACCAGCACCCGCTGGTACGGCGCGCTGGAGCGCGGCGAACTGCGCGACGCCGACCTCGGCATGCTCGCCAACGTCGCCGCCGCCCTGCGCATGGACCCCAGGGAGGAGGCGGCGCTGTTCTGTCTCGCGGCCGGCGTGCTGCCCCCGACCACGGATCGCGGGCTGCGCAAGCCCGCCGCCGAACAGCTCACCTTCCTCGAACACGCCGGGCCCAACCCGGCGGTCGTCACCGACTACGCGTGGCACGTCCTGGCCTGGAACCCGGCCGTGACCGAGTGGTTCGGCGACCCCGCCGAAGTGCCCGACGCCGACCGCAACATCATGCTGTGGCTCTTCACCGACCAGGCCGCCGAGCGGCTGCCCGACCTCGACGCCGAACGCGCCACCGCCATCGGCCGCTTACAGATCGCCTGCATGCTGGCGCGCGACGACGACGCCCTGCTCCACCTGGTGGAGCGCGTGCTCCGGCACCCGGCCGCCGCCGACCTCTGGCAGCAGCCCCGCGCCCGCCTCGGCGAAGGGGTCGCCCTGCGCCGGCTGAACCACCCCGGGTACGGGCCCTGCACCGTGCCCGCCACGACCACCGAACTCATCGGCGGGCTCCGCCTGATCCTGCACCTGGTACCCGCCGGGCTCACCGCTCCATGACCGACGGCGGCTCCGCCTCCGGGGCCGTCCCCCAGGCGGAGGGCGTGGTGCCCAGCGTGTGCGCCACGTTCCCGCCCCGGGCCAGCCGGCTCCAGGGCAGCCAGGTGTGGTGCACCTCCTGGCCGTCCAGCGTCACCCGCTGCACATACCGCCGGGCGTCGCTCACCCCCGGGGCCGTGACGGTCAGGGTGCCGCCCTGCCGCTCCCCGTAGGCGCCGATCCGCACGGTCGCCGTCTCGAACTGCGGGCTCGACAGCGCCAGGAAGTCCGCCCCGCTCATCGTCGGGTACAGCCCCAGCGAGGAGAAGATGTACCAGGCCGACATCGTGCCCAGGTCGTCGTTGCCCGTCATCCCGTCCGGCCCCGTGGTGAACAGCGTCATCGCCGCCCGCACCACGTCCGCGGTCTTCGCCGGGGTGCCGGTCCACAGATACATGTACGGCGCGTGCAGATCCGGCTCGTTGTTCGGGTTGTACGTGGGCTTGCCGTAGTAGTCGTACGCCCCGGTGATCCAGTCGCGGCGCGCGGTGCCCGCCGGGTCGGTCAGCAGCCGGTCGTGGACGAAGAAGGTGTCCAGCCGGCGCTCGGTGGCCTTCCGGCCGCCCATCAGCCGCACCAGCCCGGCCGGGTCCTGCGGCACCAGCCACTGGTACTGGTAGGCGCCGCCCTCGTGGAAGTGCTTGCCCGCCGCCACCGGCTCGTACGGCGCCACCCACGCGCCCGTCGTGCCGCGCGGCCGAAAGTGCCCGATGGACGAGTCCCAGATGTTGCGGTACCAGCCGGCCCGCTCCGCGAACATCCGGGCGTCCGCCTCGTGCCCCAGCTCCCGCGCCATCAGCGCCAGCGCGGCGTCCGCCGCCGCCCACTCCAGCGTCACCGACGCCGAGTGGTTGCAGTCGTTGTCCCCGCCCTTGTGGGCGCACTCGCCACCCGGCTTCAGCCCGGCCGGCAGATAGCCCAGCCGCTCGTAGTGGTCCACCCCGGCCCGGCCGTTGAACGGCGAGGCGGCCGGCGGCACCCCGGTGGCGTTCTCCCGCAGCAGCTCGTACGCCTCCCGCTCATGGCCCGCGAGCAGCCCCTTGGACCACACCTCCACCAGATACGGGGTCACCGGGTCACCGGTCATGATGTTGGTCTCGCTGTTCGCCAGCGACCAGCGGGGCAGCCAGCCGCCGTCCCGGCCGATCGCCAGGATCGACAGCGCCACATCGCGCGCCACCTGCGGCTCCAGCAGCTCCAGCAGCTGGTTCTGCGGCCGGTAGGTGTCCCACAGCGACAGGTTCTGATACGGCGTGTAGCCCTTCGCCGTGTGCACCGCGTCGTCGAAGCCCCGGTAGCGGCCGTCCACGTCGGCGGCCAGGTTCGGGTGCAACTGGCCGTGGTAGAGCGCGGTGTAGAAGGCGCTCCGCCGCTCCTTGCTGCCGCCGGTCACCTGGATCGACTTCAACTGGCGCGCCCAGCGCTCCCGCAGCTTGTCCCGGGTGGCGTCGAAGTCGTAGTCGTCACCGGTCTCGGTGGTGAGGTTCTTCCGGGCCCCCGCCACCCCGGTGTACGACAGCCCGACCTTGACCA
The DNA here is from genome assembly GCF_051386515.1 of Streptomyces sp. URMC 123. Classification (NCBI taxonomy): domain Bacteria; kingdom Bacillati; phylum Actinomycetota; class Actinomycetes; order Kitasatosporales; family Streptomycetaceae; genus Streptomyces; species Streptomyces sp. URMC 123. Next base: position 4,779 of record NZ_JBPQTV010000206.1, read on the forward strand.
CCACGTCCCGGTCGGCCCGGGTGTCGAAGCCGACCCAGGCGCCGTTCCCGCCCGAACCGGCCGCCTCCCGGGTGCCCGGCCGCAGCGTGCTGCCGCGCCAGGTGCCGTACGAGGTGAACGGGCGGTCGAAGGTCGCGCTGAAGTAGACGGTGTGCCGGTCCTTGCCCGCGCAGAACTTCTCCGTCCGGACCCGGCCCTCCAGCGTGCGGTCGCCCACGATCCGCACCTCGGACTCGTACACCTGCTGATTGGCCTTGCCCGTGTTGAACAGCACATTGCCGACGTCCTTGCCGCCGCCGGCGGCCGGGAAGGTGTAGCGCTGCCAGCCCGTGCGCTCGGTGGCGGTCAGCTCCGCGTCGATGTCGTACGTCTTCAGGCCCACCCGGTAGTAGCCCGGACTCGCCTCCTCGTCCGTGTGCGAGAACTCCGAGCGGTAGCGCTCGTGGTCGACCGTGGTGACCGCGCCCGTCGTCGGCATCAGCGGCAGCTCGCCGACGACCCGGCAGCCGGCCCCCGACAGATGCGTCTGGCTGAAGCCGTGGATCGCGCGGTGCTTGTAGTCGTAGCCGCCCTGGCCCCCGGTGTCCGGGCTCACCTGCACCATGCCGAACGGGGCGCTCGCGCCGGGGAAGGTGTTGCCGAAGTTCTGGGTGCCGATGAAGGGGTTCACCAGGTCGACGGGGTCCTCGGCGACCGCCGTGCCGGCGGCGGCCGGGCCGGGGGCGACGGCGCCCCCGCAGATCAGGGCGGTGGCGAGGGCGGCCACGGCGGCCGCCCGAACGCGCCGCCGGGGACCTCGTCCACGGTTCACCGGCAGGGGCATCGAACGGACCTCCATGGTCGGCACGGCGCGCACAGGTGACAACGATGTCGCCCCCGAGCCCGAAGCGGCACAGTCCCGCAAGCGGCGAAACCGTGACACACGTGTCGGGGCAAGTCAATGAGACGGGCGGGGCCGGCGGGATGATGTGATGGTTCATCAGCCGGATGGCGGCGCGGCGCGCCGCCGCGCGGGGGAAGGGTCGCTCACCCGAGCGTGCGGGGCCCGCCGACCGGCGCGGCCGCCCGGTGCGGGCGCTAGGGTGTGTCCGCAAAGTCCCGCCTGTCCCGCGACGCCTGGCACGCACGCTCGCTGCGTTGTCGGGCTCGCCCAAGTACGCCCAGTACGAGGGCGACCCTCCGCCTTGCGATCGCACGCACCAGACGCCGCGGGCCACGCCCTTCGGGCGTACGACGCGACTTTGCGGACACACCCTAGGCGGGAGGTGTCGGGAGGCGAGGAGGCGTCAGGAGGGGAGCAGCTGCTCCGTCCAGATCGTCTTGCCCGTGGGCGTGTAGCGCGTGCCCCAGCGCTGGACCACCTGGGCCACGATGAACAGGCCCCGCCCGCCCTCGTCGTCGCTCTCCGCGTGCCGCAGATGCGGCGAGGTGTGCCCCGTGTCGGAGACCTCGCACAGCAGCGTGCGATCACGGATCAGCCGCAACTGCACCGGACCGCCCGACGCGTACCGGATCGCGTTCGTCACCAGCTCGCTGACGACCAGTTCGGTGGCGAACGTCAGCTCCTCCAGGCCCCACACATCGAGCTGCGCGGCGGCCAGCCAGCGGGAGTGACTGACCGCGGCCGGATCGGCGGGCAGCTCCCAGACGCCCACCTGCCCCTCGCCCAGCACCCGCGTGCGCACCAGCAGCATCGCGGCGTCGTCCGTGGTGGCGCCCTCGGGCAGCAGCTCCGCCGTCGCCCGGTCGCAGAGCTCCTCCAGCGGCCGGTCGTGGTCGCCGAGGACGCGCGTGAGCCGCTCCAGGCCCCGCGCGCCGTCCCCGTCGCGCATCTCCACCAGACCGTCGGTGTACAGCGCCAGCAGGCTCCCCGCCGGCAGCTCGATGTCCGTGCTCTCGAACGGCAGTCCGCCCACGCCCAGCGCGGGCCCGGACGGGATGTCGGGCACGGACGGACTGCCGTCCGGGCAGACCACCGCGGGCGGCGGGTGCCCGGCCCGGGCGAGGCTGCACCGGGCCGAGATGGGGTCGTAGACGGCGTACAGACAGGAGGCGCCGACGGCCTCGTCCACCTGGTAGTCGGCCTCCACCGGCCCGTCCTCGCCGTCGCGCGCCGCGCCCGCCCGCTCCTCCGCGCCCTGCTGGATCAGGTCGTCCAGCCGGGCCAGCAGCTCGTCCGGCGCCAGATCGAGCCGGGCCAGCGCCCGTACGGTCGTGCGCAGCCGCCCCATGGTGGCGGCGGCCCGCAGCCCGTGGCCGACCACGTCCCCCACCACCAGCCCCACCCGGGTGCCGGACAGGGCGATCACGTCGAACCAGTCGCCGCCCACCCCGACCTCGGTGTCCGCCGGCAGATAGCGGTAGGACACGTCCACCGCGCTCTGCGGCGGCAGGTGCTGCGGCAGCAGATTGCGCTGGAGCGCGAGGGCCGCGGCGCGCTCGCGCGTGTAGCGGCGGGCGTTGTCGACGCAGACGGCGGTGCGCGCCACCAGCTCGTCGGCGAGGGAGAGCTCGTCGGGGTCGAAGCGGGCCGGGTTGTGCCCCCGGTGGAAGGTGACCAGCCCCATCACGGTGCCGCGCGCCCGCAGCGGCACCACCAGGCTGGAGTGGCTGCCCGCCGCCAGCGACGGGTCGGGCGCGTCGGAGGCGTCGACCAGCACGGCCCGGCCCAGGGCCAGCGCCCGCGCCTGGGCCGAGCCCGGCGCGTAGTCCACCGGGCCGCCCTCGAAGGCCGCGCGCCCGCCCGGCCGCTCCTCGCCCTCCCCGCGGGCGTGGTGGGCCACCCGCACCAGCGGCCGGGTGCTCGCCGCCGCCTCCGCGCCCGGCTCCTCGCCCTCCAGCACGGCCGCCAGCAGATCCACCGAGACCGCGTCCGCGAACTGCGGCACGGTCACCTCGGCGACCTCCCACGCCGTCGCCGGCACGTCCAGGGTGGTGCCGATGCTCGCCCCCGCCCGCACCATCAAACCCAGCCGCTGCTGGGCCCGGTAGCGATCGGTGATGTCGAAGGCGTCCTCGCACACGCCGAGCGGGTGACCCCGGGAGTCCAGCAGCCGGTAGTACGAGCACGACCACACCCGCGCGCCGTCCGGGCTGGCCGGCACCCGGGCCCGGTAGTGCAGGTCCACGACCGGCTCCCCGGTCTCCAGTACCTGCCGCACCACCTCGCCCAGCTCGCGCGGGTACTCCTCCGACACCACCTCGCCCTGCGGGTACAGCTCGTCCACGGGCGTGCCGATGTGCTCGCCGACCGGCCGGCCGATCTCGCGCTGCGCGGCCACATTGGCCCAGGCCAGCCGGAGCGAGGTGTCGTAGATGGCGAGGCCGATCGGGGACTGGGTGGTCAGCCCGCGCAGCATCGCCTGGTGGGCGTCCCAGCCGCGGACCTCCTCCAGCTCGGTCGCCACCATCACCCAGGCCGGCCGCCCCGGCCCGTCGGCGGAGATCGCGCACATGGCCGCCGCCACCTCGACCGTCCGGCCGTCGTGGTGGCGGACCTTCAGCGGGCCGCTGCGCACGGCCCGCCGGCGCTGCCCGGAGCCCGCCTCCTCACCGGGGAGGGTACGCGCCTCCTCGTACGGCACCTTGGGCGGAAAGGGGCCCGGCGCGGGGCGCTCGACCAGCAGCGAGTCGACCCGGCGGCCCAGGATGTCCGGCGGCCGGTAGCCCAGCAACGTCTCGGCGGCGCGGCTCCAGCCCAGCACCACGCCGTCGCCGTCCAGCACCGCGGTGGCCGCCCTCGTGACATCGAGGGGGCCACGGAAGCCTGCGCTGTCGTCCGTATCCCACGCTCTCATCGCACCAACCCGGCCGGGACTCGTTACCTCCAGCATCAGACGCGGGTGGAGGGAGCACAACCGGCGGCGGGCCGGCCGGGGACGGCGGGCGGTGTCGTACGGCCGTCCGGGGCGGCGCTCGGGTCAGCCGGCCGGGGGCGGGGTGTCGCTGTACGGGTTGGGCGGCGGCGCGGCCGGGCGGACGTGCGCGGCGTCCAGCGCCGCCGCGGCCGAGGCGGTGCCGAGGATGCCCCGCGGGTGCCAGCGCCCCGTCACCGCCACCCAGCTGTCGGCGGGCGGCGCGGGGGCGCCGTGCACCGCGACCTTCACCGCGCGGGAGTCGGCGGCGCAGCAGCTGATGACCAGCCGGGTCAGATACCAGGTGCCGTCGGTGCCCGGGGTGACGAAGCCGCTGAGCGTGACCGTGCGGTCCCGCAGGTCCCGGGCGGGGTCCTGCTGGGCCCGGCGGGTGAACTCGCTCAGCGACAGCGGTACGGGGGAGGCCGCGGGCAGCGGGTCGAAGGCGGGCCGCGGCCCGCCCGCCGCGTCCGTGCCGGCGCCGCTGTCGGGGGCGGTGGCCGCGGCCGGGCTCGCGCCGGTGTCCCGGGCGGCGGTGAACGACCCCAGCGGGGCCGGGGGCGCGAAGAGCAGGGTCAGGGCCGGCAGAAAGAGCAGCCAGGCGATACGGGGGCCGGCGTGCGGGCCGTGGCCGCCGTGACCGCAGGGGGCGCGGCGGTCGGGGGCCTCCTGCCCCTCGGGGTGCGGTTCGGTGGGCTGCTTGGGGTGCGGCTCGGGGTGCCGCTTGGGGAACGGGAAGCCGTCCCGCCCGGCGGCCACCAGCCCCGCCAGCGTCAACAGGCACCCCGACGCGATCAGCAGCGGCCGGAAGCCCTCCTTCACATAGCGCAGATAGAACTCGCCGAAGAGCGAGACGTGCAGCAGCGCCGCGCCGGTGAGCAGCAGCAGCGCGGTCTGGGCGGTGCGCTTCACCGCGGCCTCCTCGGGGTCTTCGCCGTCGCCTTCGGGCGGCCCGCGACGGGGCGAAGGGCCGGCCTCACAGCAGCCACCACCCGGTCAGCGCGCTCGCCGCCACGGCCACCACGGCGGTGGCCGCGGAGAACCGCCAGGCGAACGCCCGGCCGAAGGTGCCCGCCTGGAGGGCGATGAGCTTCACGTCGACCATGGGCCCGACCACCATGAAGGCGAGCCGCGCGGTCGGCGAGAAGCCGGTCAGCGAGGCCGCGACGAACGCGTCCGCCTCCGAGCAGACCGCGAGCACCACGGCGAGGCCGGCGAGGAAGAGCACCGACAGCCAGGGCGACGCGGCGAAGGCGTCCAGCACGGAGCGCGGCACGGCCACGTTGAAGGTGGCCGCGGCGATCGCGCCGACCACGAGGAAGCCGCCGGCGTGCGCGAAGTCGTGCTGGAAGGCGAGCCGGAACGCCTCGCCGCGGCCGTGGCCGTCGTTCTCCGCCGTGCGGCGCGCCGGCAGCCGCAGCCACTCCGTACGGCCCAGCCGCAGCCAGAGCCAGCCCATGACGACCGAGACGGCCAGCGACGCGAGCAGCCGCGCGAGGACCATCTCCGGGCGGCCGGGGAAGGCGATCGCGGTCGCCGTCAGCACGACGGGGTTGACCGCCGGCGCGGACAGCAGGAACGTGAACGCCGCCGCGGGGGCGACCCCGCGGCGGATCAGGCTGCCGGCCACGGGGACGGACGCGCACTCGCAGCCGGGCAGCACGGCCCCCGCGATGCCCGCGACCGGCACGGCCAGGGCGGGCCTGCGGGGCAGGGCCCGGGCGAGGGCGCCGGCCGGCACGAGGGTGGCGATGGCGGCCGAGAGCACGGTGCCGAGCAGCAGGAACGGCAGGGCCTGGACGACGATCGCCACGCAGACGGTTCGCCAGGCCTCGGCGGCGGGGTGGGCCGACGCGGCCCATGCGGTGGCGGCTGTCGCCGCGACGACGGCTGCGGGCAGCGTGATCGCTTTCAGCGCGGGGGCGCTGGCGCTCGGCCTGGGCCGGGTTGTGGTTTCCGTGTGCACGGGTTGGTGCTCCCTGGTCGCGCTCGGGGTTGCACACGATAACCATTACCGTCACGGGGTCAACGCTCGCCCCCTGATCTCCGCGACGTCGCCCGTCGTGTCCTGCCCGCGATGCGGCGCCTTCCCCCGGCCGAAGGCCGGGGGTGCTTTTCCCACCCCGGAGGGGCGGCAGTTCTCCCGGCCTCCGGCGCGAAGCCCCCCTTCCCGCGCCGAAGGCGCGGGAACTGTTTCCCCGGCCTTCGGCCGAAGCCCTCTTTCTCCGCCCCGGAGGGGAGGGGCTTTCGCCCCGGCCTTCGGCCGCCACAAGCTTTTCCCGCCCCTTCGGGGCGGGGGTGGGGTGGTGTTTGCGGCGCCCGGTTGCTGGGTGGTGTCGGTGCCGCACCGGGGTACCTCCTCGGCGGCGCACGTGCACGTGGTTTCTTCGGCTCTCCCGCCGTCTCGTGCGCCGCGCTGCGGGGGCACCCCGCTACGTCCCCTCCGGCGGTTCGGGCGCACAAAGCGGAGTGGGGGTCTCGCGCTCCCTGACTGCCTGGCGGGGCCGTGATCCGCGATCTCCTGTGCCGCAGGCGGCTCCGGCTTCGCCGGAGAAAAGAAACAGGGCGGGGAGCCGAGGGACGGCCGCAACCAGCTACGACCACCCCCACCGCGGGCGCGTCGCTGACGAGAGCCGAGGGGACGTGGCGGGGTGCCCCCGCAGCGCGGCGCACATCTCCCCAGGGAGAGCCGAAGAAC
>NZ_JBPQTV010000207.1:0-11296 GCF_051386515.1 Streptomyces sp. URMC 123
CCCCCCCCCCCCCCCCCCCCCCCCCCCCCCCCCCCCCCCCCCCCCCCCCCCCCCCCCCCCCCCCCCCCCCCCCCCCCTCATGGCATCTCCTCCGCGTCCGGCCAGGGGGACGGTACGTTCTCGTTCACCGAGCTGATCAGCGCGTGGAGGTCGATCCTGACCAGGTCGACATCGGCGATCCGCAGCGTCAGGTCCCCGGCGAGCACCACCCCGCCCGCCAGCAGCCGGTCCAGCAGATCCACCAGGGCGATCTCGCGCTGGGCGAGCGGGTCGAGGGCGTTGCTCACCCGCGGGCCTCCTCTCCCGCCCCCGCGGGCTCCTCCGCCGCCGGCGCCGTGTCGTCGCCGGCGGGCTCCGACGCCAGGCCGGTGAAGGAGTACGGGGCCCACGGCCCGGTCAGCTCGATCCGTACGCCGTGCGCCTGCTCGGCCAGCTCGCCGACGAGCGCCGTGAACGCCCCGGCCTCCCGGCGCGGAACCAGATACGCGCCGTTGAGGATGTTCTGCCCGGACGCGCCCGACAGCCGGGCGTCCTGGGGCCGGTGCAGCCGGGTGTGCTCGGCGATCCGTGCGAGGGCCTGATGGGTGCCGCGCGCCCAGTCCTCCGCCTTGCGCCAGGTCTCCTCGCGGCCGATCCGCTGCTCCCGGCGGCGGCGCAGATACTCCCGGCCCGTGGCCAGGCGCGGGCTCTCCTCGCCGGCGACCGCGACGGTGGGCCCGAGGTCCGCGTACATCTTCACGCCCCACTCGTCGCGGCCGTCCAGCAGCTCGATGGCCTCCCGGAAGCGGCGCCGGCCGTCCGCCAGCATCCGGCGGACGCCCTCGTCGCCCCGGCAGACGGTGGCCAGCCGCAGCGGCAGCGCGCACGCCGAGGCGGCGACCGCGTCCACCACCTGCTGGTGGCAGCGGGCCGTCACCTCCAGCCAGTGCATGTCCTCCAGATGGCGCCGCAGCGGCGCCTCCTCGAACTCCTCGGCCGGCACGGGGCTCACCACGGCGGCGAGCTCCTCGTCCGGCACCGTGTGCACGGGGGCCCCGCCCACCCCGGTCAGCCCGGCGGGCAGTCGGCAGTCCGCGGCCGGCGTCACGGCGTAGACGTAGTGCAGGGGTTCGGTCATGACGCTTCCTCCGCCGGGTCGCTCGCCGGGTCGCTCCCCTTCGTCACCTGTCGCCGGGCGCCGGAGGAGAGGGCCGGGTCGTGCTCCCACCAGTCGATGCCCATCTCCTTCGCCTTGTCGACGGAGGCGACGATCAGGCGCAGCTTGATGGTGAGCAGCTCGATGTCGAGCAGGTTGATGCGGATGTCACCGGCGATCACGACACCCTTGTCGAGCACCCGTTCGAGTATGTCCGCGAGATTGGCGCCGCTGCCCGACGAGCCGTACGGTTCCGGCAGGGTCCCCGTCGTCATGCCGTCATCTCCTTTCCGAGGCGGCGCGCGCCGCCTCGAGCCGGTCCAGCAGCTCGTCCTCGCGGCGGTCGAACTCGTCCTCGTCGATCAGCCCCGCGTCCAGTTGGTCCGACAGCTCGCGCAGCTCCCGCTGGATGGTCGTGGGGTCGTAGTGGAGCCGTTCCGCCTCGGCCACGAGCTGCCGCAGCACCCATCCGGTGCCGCGCACGGGTGCCAGCGGCAGCAGCAGGACCTCGCCGATCAGTCCCATGACGACCCGTCACCGGCCCTCATCGCGCGCCCTGGGCCGCCGGCGCGGGCTGGACGAAGCTGTACGGCGGCAGCGGCCCGTTCACCTGGAGGTCCAGGTGGGGGTTGGTCTCGCGCAGCTTCTCGACGGCGTTCAGGAAGCCCGCCGCGGCCTGCCGTTCCAGCAGGAAGGAGAGGTTGACCAGCCAGCCGGAGCCCTCGGGGCCGGGCTGGTGCAGCTCGGCGTGGGGGGCCAGGGCGCCCTCGATCACCTTGGCGTCGTGGACCTCGCGGGCCCGCACCCCGTTGGCGATCCGCTCGCCCAGCCGCAGCCGGTTCTCGTACGAGCCGCCGCCGGCCGCCCGGTTGGCCTCGGTCAGCGCCCGCGCCTCCGGGTCCTCGGTGACGACCAGGCGCACGACGTCCTGCTCGCGGTGGACGGCCTTCACGTTGTACTCGACCCGCCCGTCGAGCTGGTCGAGCTGGCGGCGGTAGTGCTCGCCGTGGTCCTCCAGCACCTGCCGCACGGTGTCGTCGTCGGCGGACAGGCTGCCGAAGCGCAGCGGCAGCACGGGGCCGCCGGCGCCCACCTCGGCCAGCACGTGCTGGTGGGCGAGGAGGTCCCGCCGCTTGGGGCGCAGCTCGTCGGGGCAGTCGCTGACCACGGCCGCCAGTTCACCGGACCGCACCGTGCGGACCTCCCTGGGCGGGTCGCCGATCCCCACGAGCCCCTCCGGCAGCGCCGGGTGCCCGGTGTGCACGATGCCGTAGACGTAGGTGCTCATCTATGCCTCCTCCTTCCGGCGGGAGCTGCTGCTGCTGCGACGCTGGCGCGGCTCTTCCTCGGCGTCGTCCTGGCCGCGCTTGAAGGCGTCGGAGATGGTCTGGGCGGCGCCGGAGAGGGCGCCCTTGGCCTTGCCGCGCGCACCGGACTCGGTGACCTCGCCGACCAGGTCGGGCAGGCCCGGGTTGCGGTGCGGCCCGGCCTCCAGGTCCAGCCGGTTACAGGCCTCCGCGAAGCGCAGATACGTGTCCACGCTCGCGACCACGACCCGTACGTCGATCTTGAGGATCTCGATGCCGACCAGGGAGACCCGGACGAACGCGTCGATCACGAGCCCTCGGTCGAGGACGAGCTCGAGCACGTCGTACAGGCCACTGGTGCCGCCGGAGCCCCCGCTCTGCTGTGCCGGGACAACCGTCATGTCGGTTGGCCCCCTCTCTGTGGTGTCCTACGGATCTCTCGGTCTCTCCGGGTTTTTCTCGGTGTCGTAGATGTCGTAGGCGTCGTCGGTGTCGTCAGCCGTCGGATCGGCCGCGCTCGTAGCGCCTCAGCCGTCGGTAGCCGGTGAGCTGTCCCTGCTCGTCGACGGTGACCTCGTACGACGCCATCAGGCTCATCGTGTCGGGCACCCGCTCGAGCTCCAGGACCTCCACCTCCAGCTCCCAGCCCTGGTCGGTGCGCTCGAAGCGGGTCACCGCCTCGCCCCGCAGCCCGGTCAGCTCCGCGAGCTGCCGGCCTGCCGTGCGCAGCACCTCCAGCGCCGGGGGACTGCCGTCCGCCGCGCTCTTGTCAGGATTTCTCGATGTATTCGCCATGGCTGCCTCGAAGCGCCGGGTACCGCGCCTCGGGCTCGTCAAACCTGCGATGAGAGGATCGTTGGAATGGTGGGCCGAATCGGCCGGGGAAGCGCAATTGGCGGGCGAATTCCCCGCGTTCCCGGTTTGCCGTCCGGCCGATATTCGGCGGCCCCGCCGAGAGGCGAGGAAGGCCCGTAAGGGTGATGGCCGAACAGGCAAACGTGGCGCGGGAGTTTTGTGACACAAGCGTGACTGTCCGGAGGCGGGGCAGTGGCGTGAACATGTCGCCTCGGCGCCCGGGGCCGGTGCTTCCACCGGGGCCGCCGGACACCTACGGTGGCGGCCATGGACAACGCATCGATGCCACCGAACCCGCAAGACGACTGCGAGGAGTACGTCGGCATGGCGGCCGCGGAGGCCGAATCGCTCGCCCGCGGCCGGGGCTGGACCACGGTCCGCGCGGTCGCGCCCGGCGCGATCATCACCATGGAGTACCTGGCCGGACGGCTCAACTTCGAGGTGAAGGACGGCACGGTCCTCCGCTGCTGGCAGGGCTGACGGCGGATCGGGGCGGGCCCCCCGCACCCTGTGCCCAGCGCTGCGCCCAGCGCCCCGGTCCCGGCAACGCGAAGGGGCCCGGTCGTGGGGAGTGTGCGTACCTCCCACGACCGGGCCCCGAGCCGAAAGACGGTCGGCGGCCGAAGTCGGTCGGCAGCCGAAAGGCGGTCAGCTTCCCGCCGGGCGCCCCCGCTGGGCGGACGGCGCGAGCGGTGTCGTCGTCCGTCCCACCCGGTCCGAGTGCGGCGGTCGGCGGCTGCCGGTCGGCGTGACCGGAGTGCGCTCGGAGCGCGTGGTGTGCGGCCGTGCCGCGTGGTGCGGCCGGCCCTCCGCGCCGCGCCCCGCGGCCGTGCCCGGCGCGCCGGAGGCGACCACGGCCGTCCGCCCGGCGCTCGCCGGCACCGGCTCGCGCTCCCAGGCCGAGGAGCCCTCGGAGGAGCCGACCCGCTGGACGCCGATCGCCGGCCGGCCGCCGGTGGCGGACACCGGCGCCGGGATCGGGCCCGGGGCCGCCCCCGGCAGGGGCGGGGAGGCGGGAACGGGGAAGAGCGGACCGCCCGCCCGCAGCCGGTCCCGCGTGGCCAGCACCCAGTGCTCGGCCCAGGCGATGGCCGGCTCGAACCAGGGCAGGGCCAGCAGGATCAGCAGCCCGGCCGCCCAGCCGAGCAGCACATCGCTGACCCAGTGGGTGCCGAGGTAGACGGTGGTGGCACCGACCCCGAGCGCGAACATCGCGGCCACCACGGAGAGCACGCGCCGGGCCCGCGGCGTGGTGGCGAGATAGGCCAGAATGCCCCAGGTCACCACGGCGTTCGCGGTATGTCCGGAAGGAAATATATCCCCGCCGGCGAACATCTCGGCGGAGCCGACGGTCGTCGCGTAGTGGGGGCCGAGCCGGCCCAGCCCGTACTTCACCGCGCCCACGGTGACGTTGAGCAGCAGCAGCGCCACGGCCAGCGCGAACACCGGGCGCAGGGTCCGCTGGCGCCAGGAGCGCCAGCCGAGCCAGGCGGCCACGAGCACCGCCGTCGGGCCGCGCTGGCCGAGCACCACGAAGTAGTCCAGGGACGCGTGGAGCTCCGGCCACTGCTTGTACGGGCGGAACAGCATCACCTGCCAGTCCAGCCGGACCAGTCGGGTGCCCGCGAGAACGGCCGCCACGATGGCGCCGTACAGCCCCAGGGTCGTGCCGAACAACACCCTGCGTGTTCGGCTCATCCGCGGGACTTCGCGGTTGCTCGGTCGCTCCGGCTCCTGCTCGAGTCGGGCGAGGATTCGGTCGGTACGCACCCAATCGACGTTACAGCGCGTAGGCAGCGCACTCGGCCCAACCAGCGGGTTTGTGATGACGATGTGATGTGGACTTCGTCTCATGTGCGAGTTTAATTCGGCCGGTTCGGGAAAAGCGTTTGGCTCGCTTCGCGAATTACCATCACCTTTTCCGGATGATCTTCACGGGATGTCCGAATTCGTGCACCGCGGGCGCCGCGTGAATTCCGTCGGCGGTCGGCACCGGCCGATGGATCACGGCGGGTGATGGATCACGGGGCGGTGTCGAACCCGTGCCGAGCCGGGTGGCCGCGCGCGCCGCGCACCCCCGCGAGCGCGGGAATCCGATGACGCGCCGCCCGAGGAGCGCGTGGCGAATACCACGTGGCGTCGTTCACAAAGGGGAGCCCGGCCCGGCATCGCGCCGTCCGGACTCGCGTACGCTGACGATTCACTCGCCTCAGGCCGCCGGGCCACCGCGACAACGGTCCTGCTCCGAGCCCCGCCGAGCGCGAGCTCCACACTGGGAGGTGCGTACATGTCCGGAACGACCACGGCCCACGAGCGACGGGCGGCGGGCGTTCCCCGGCATTCGCGCGGCACCGCAGCCGGCCCCGGCGCCAGCCGCTGGGTGATCCTGGTGGTGCTCTGCGTCAGCCTGCTGCTGGTCGCCCTCGACGCGACCGTCCTGCACGTGGCCGTCCCGGCCGTCACCGAGGACCTGCGGCCCGGCGCGATGGAGCTGCTCTGGATCGTCGACGCCTATCCGCTGGTCGCCGCGTCCCTGCTCATCCTCTTCGGCACGCTCGGCGACCGGGTCGGGCGCCGCCGCGTCCTGCTGCTCGGCTACGGGCTCTTCGGCGTCGCCTCGGCCGTCGCGGCGAGCGCCGACAGCCCCGGGGTGCTGATCGCGGCCCGCGCGCTGCTCGGCGTCGGCGGTGCCATGATCATGCCGGCCACGCTCTCGATCCTCCGCCAGGTCTTCCCCGACCGGCGCGAGCGGGCGCTCGCCATCGGCATCTGGAGCGCCGTCGCCGCCGTCGGGGCCGCCGTCGGGCCGCTGCTCGGCGGGCTGCTCCTGGAGCACTACTGGTGGGGCTCGGTCTTCCTGATCAACATTCCGCTGATGGCGGTCTGCCTCCCGCTCGGCCGCTGGCTGCTGCCCGAGTCCACCGGCGACCGCAACGGCCCCTGGGACGTGCTCGGCGCGCTGATGGCCGCGTTCGGGCTGTTCGGCATGGTCCTCGGCATCAAGCGGGTGGGCAGCGGCGAGGAGCTGCTGCACCCGGCCACCCTGGTGCCCCTGCTGGGCGGCGCGGCCCTGCTCACCGCCTTCGTACGGCGCCAGCGCCGCCGCGCCCACCCGCTCGTCGATCTGCGCATGTTCGCCCGGCCGGCGTTCGGCACCTCCGTCGGCTGCATCGTGCTCGCCATGCTCGCCCTGGTCGGGCTGCAGCTGATCGCCACCCAGTACATGCAGCTCGTGCTCGGCCTCTCCCCGCTGCAGACCGGGCTCCGCATGATCCCGCTGACCTGCGCGGCCATGGCCGCGGGGCTGGCCGGCTCGCGGATACTCCACCGGTTCGGGCCGCGCCGCATGGTCGCCTTCGGCTTCGCGCTCACCGCCGCCGCGGTGCTCGCCCTGACCGCCATGGGCCAGCAGGACCGGCCCACCCTGCTCACCGTGGGCTTCGTCCTCCTCGGCTTCGGCCTGGAGACCACGCTCTTCGGCGCGTACGAGTCCATGCTCAGCGAGGCGCCGGCCGACCAGGCGGGCGGCGCGGCCGCCATCGGCGAGACCTCGTACCAGCTCGGCGCGGGCATCGGCATCGCCCTGCTCGGCAGCGTGATGAACGCGGCCTACGCGCCGGGCGTGGCCCAGGTGCCGGGGGTGCCCGGCGCGGCCGGCGCGGCCGCGGGCCACTCGCTGGGCGAGGCGTACGAGACCGCCCGCCGGCTCGGCGGCCCCGCGGGGGAGGCGCTGCGCGCCGCCGCGCGGGAGTCGTTCGTCCACGGGCTGCACGTGACCCTGGTGGTCAGCGCCGCCCTGCTGCTGCTCGGCGCGGTCGCGGCGCTGCGGCTGCCGCGGCTGATGGACTGCGGGGAGACGGCCCAGCGCCTGGGGTCGAGCGAGGACGCGCCGGTGGGTCCGGCGCGCGAGGCCGCGGCCACGGGCGCGCGCCAGGAGGCGACCGGAGCGCCGGCCGTGACGCCCGTGTCCGCGCCCGCTTCCCCGTCCTCGTCCGCGACCGCCACGTCCGTGCCGCGCCCCGCGGACGGGCGGTCCGGGGAGCGGCTGCGCGCCCGCGGCTGATCCCGGGCGGGCCCTGGACGGCCGGCCCGGCCCACCCGTAGGTTCTGTGCTCAACGGATGATCACGACTGATCACGACCGATCACGTCACGACCCGGAGGCCGCGCCCATGTCCACCCGGACCCCCCGCACCGTGCCGCCGTTCGCCCCCGAGGACCCCCTAGGGCTCGACGACCTGCTGGACGCCGACGACCTCGCCGTGCGCGACACCGTCCGGCAGTGGGCCGCCGAGCGGGTCCTGCCGCACATCGCCGAGTGGTACGAGCGCGGTGAGCTGCCCGTCCTGCGCGAGCTCACCCGCGAGCTCGGCGCCCTCGGCGCGCTGGGCATGTCCCTGCGGGGTTACGGCTGCGCGGGTGCCTCCGCCGTCCAGTACGGGCTCACCTGCCTGGAGCTGGAGGCGGCGGACTCCGGCATCCGCTCCCTGGTCTCGGTGCAGGGCTCGCTCGCCATGTACGCGATCCACCGCTTCGGCTCGGAGGAGCAGAAGCAGCGGTGGCTGCCGTCGATGGCCGCCGGGGAGACCATCGGCTGCTTCGGCCTGACCGAGCCCGACCACGGTTCGGACCCGGCCGCGATGCGCACCCACGCCAAGCGCGACGGCGGCGACTGGGTGCTGACGGGCCGCAAGATGTGGATCACCAATGGCTCGGTGGCCGGCGTCGCGGTCGTCTGGGCCCGCACCGACGACGGCATCCGCGGCTTCCTCGTCCCCACCGACAGCCCCGGGTTCTCCGCCGTCGACATCAAGCACAAGTGGAGCCTGCGCGCCTCCGTCACCAGTGAGCTGGTGATGGACGAGGTGCGGCTGCCCGCGGACGCCGTACTGCCGGAGGCGATCGGGCTGCGGGGGCCGCTCAGCTGTCTGAGCCACGCCCGCTACGGCATCGTGTGGGGCTCGATGGGCGCCGCGCGGGCCTCCTTCGAGGCGGCGCTCGACTACGCGCGCACCCGGGAGCAGTTCGGCAGGCCCATCGGCGGCTTCCAGCTCACCCAGGCCAAGCTCGCGGACATGGCCGTCGAGCTGCACAAGGGCATCCTGCTCGCCCACCATCTGGGGCGGCGCATGGACGCGGGGACGCTCCGGCCGGAGCAGGTGAGCTTCGGCAAGCTCAACAACGTGCGGGAGGCGATCGAGATCTGTCGCACGGCCCGGACCGTCCTGGGCGCCAACGGCGTCTCGCTGGAGTATCCGGTGATGCGGCACGCGACGAACCTGGAGTCGGTGCTCACCTACGAGGGCACCGTGGAGATGCACCAGCTCGTGCTGGGGAAGGCACTCACCGGGCTCGACGCCTTCCGCTGAGGCGAGCGGTCGGCGCGGGCCCGAGAAGACACGGTCCCGGCCCGGGGGGCGGGGCCGGGCGGGGGCGTCAGCTCTGGTTGAAGAAGCCGTCGCCGGAGCGGGCCACGGACTCCCCGCTCACCACCTGGTAGTCGTTGGGCGTCAGCAGGAAGACCTTCGCGGCGACCCGTTCGATGGAGCCGCGCAGCCCGAACGTCAGACCGGCGGCGAAGTCGACCACGCGCTTGGCGTCGGCGGGCTCCATGGTGGAGAGGTTCACCAGGACCGGGATGCCGTCCCGGAACAGCTCGCCGATGCCGCGGGCGTCCCGGAAGCCGTCCGGGGTGATGGTGGCGATCCGGCGCCCTTCCTCCTGCACCGCGGCCTCGGTGGCCACCCGCACCCGCGGGTCGGTCACCCAGGCGTCGCGGGGCTCGGGTCCCTCGGCGTAGTCGTCGTCGTAGTACCGCTCGTCATCGTTGTCGTCGACGAGGCCCAGCCAGGCACTCGCCTTGCGCACCGATCCCATGGACGCCTCCTCTCACACGCGGTCGCTGCCGTCCGCCTCTCTATGGTCGTCCATGATGCGGAGGATGCGCCAAGCGGAAAGACCCCCTGCCGGGGTTTCGTGACGGTACTGGTGCACAACGCATGGCGGGCCATCAGAGTTTCTGCTGTGTACGGATACTGACGGTGCGCTACCTCCTGCCCGTCGAGCCGGATGGGTGACACAGGGGTCGTACGGGTGATGAGGTGGCCGGATAGCATGCCCCGCGAGCCGTGAGCGCGGGCCATGGGCGGCGCCACGGCGTTCCTTTCATCTGTTTTCGGGGGATTTCGTGTTCGGCATCGTCAGGCCATGCGCTCATCGCATGTCCGAAAACATGCGCACCCAGTGGATGGCGCACCTCTGCGGCCTGTGCCTCGCGCTCCGCGGGGACCACGGCCAGTTCGCCCGGGTGGCCACCAACTACGACGGCCTGATCGTGTCCGTACTGGTCGAGGCCCAGTCGGAGCGCTCGGGGGACTGGCGGCGCACCGCCGGCCCCTGTCCGCTGCGCGGCATGCGGACGGCGCCCGTGGCCCGGGGCGAGGGCGCCCGGCTGGCCGCGGCGGTCTCGCTGGTGCTGGCCTCGGCGAAGGTGCGCGACCACGTCCTGGACGGGGACGGGCTGCTGGCCCGGCGCCCGGTCGCGGCGGCCGCCCGCCGGGTGGCCCGGCGCTGGGACCGGGCCGGCGCCCGTACGGGAGCCGACCTCGGATTCGACACCTCCGTTCTGGTCGAGGCGGTCGACCGGCAGGCGGAGCTGGAGGCCGGCACGGGCCTCGGCGGCTCGCTGCTGGCGGTCACCGAGCCGACCGAGACGGCGACCGCGGCGGCCTTCGGGCACACGGCCGTGCTCGCCGGCCGGCCCGGCAACCGCGCCCCGCTGGAGGAGGCGGGCCGGCTCTTCGGGCGGCTGGCGCATCTGCTGGACGCCGTCGAGGACCTCCACCGTGACACCGCGTCAGGGGCGTGGAACCCGATCGCCGCCACGGGGGCGGACGCGGCCGAGGTGCGCAGGCTGTGCGACGACGCCGTGCGCGGGGTGCGGCTGGCGCTGGAGGACGTCGACTTCGTCGACGGGCGGCTGGCGCACGTCCTGCTCGTCCACGAGCTCGGCAGGGCGGTGGACCGCGCCTTCGGAACGGCCTGCGCGCACGGCGACCCGGACCCGCGGGGACTTCAGCGGGAGCTTCAGCAGTACGGGCAGCAGCCGGGCGCGCGGCAGTACGGACAGCAGCCGCAGGGACAGCAGCCGTACGGTCAGCAGGGCGCGCCGGCGTACGGGCAGCAGCCGTACGGTCAGCCGTACGGGTCGCCGGGGGCGTACGCGTACGGGCCGCCCGCCGGCGGTTCCGGCGGGCCCGGGGGCTCGGGTGGCGGTCACGGCCACGGCGGTGGGGGCGGAGGCGGCGGCTTCGACGGCTGGGGCCAGGACCGCCATCCGCGCAAGCGCGGCCTGATAGCCGGCTGCGCGGTGTGGACCGGGCTCTTCTGCACCTGCCAGGTCTGTTGCCGCAAGTCCTATGACGACCCCTGGCGCAAGCGGAAGAAGCGCGAGGGCTGGTGCCGTAAGTCCTCCGATGCCTCCGACGTCTCCGACGCCGCCGACTGCTGCGACTGTTCCTGCGACTGCTGCGGCTGCGACTGCTGAGAGCGCCGACGCCTTCCCGCGCCCGCGCACCCGATATGACAGGCTTGACCGCCATGAGGGACAGCGACGACGAGGCGCGGCGGCAGTGGGCCGAGTGGCGCGAGGAGCGGGAGGCCGCGGTCTCGGCGCCGTACGGGCCGCTCTCGCTCACCGGGACCCACTGGCTCGCGGAGGCCCGGGAGGGTCGAATTCCGGCCATTCCCGGGCTGTGGCGCGAGGCCGCCGACGGCGTGCTGCTCCACGCCTCGGCCGACGACGGGCTGACCGTCGACGGCAGGCCGTTCGCGGGCGACCTCGTCCTGGGCGCCGACCGGGGGGAACCGGCCGCGGCGCGGGTCGTCCAGGGCGACCGGCGGCTGGTGGTGATGGCGCGGGAAGGCGACTGGGCCGTCAGGGTGTTCGACCCGGCCGCCGAGAACCGCCGCTCCTTCGCCGGAATCGTCGCCACCGCCCC
>NZ_JBPQTV010000208.1:0-11278 GCF_051386515.1 Streptomyces sp. URMC 123
CTGGTCGGCTTCGTGCTCTACGAGGCGAAGGGCGCGCGCAACCCCCTGGTGCGGCTGGGGCGCCGGGTGGCGAGAGGCCGGTGGAGGCGCCGTTGGGTCTCGGCACGCCGGCGGTGGCTCTGTCGCCGCCCGCGGCGAGCCCGGTGGGCTGGATCGACTCGGTGGTCGGGGCGGGGCTGGCAGGGCGCTGGGCGGGCGCGGCAGCGGTTCCGGCCCGGGCCGCGCCGGGGGTGGCACCGTCGAGCACGGAGGCGCCGGCTCCGGCAGCGGTGCCCCCTCGGGGGCCGGCTCCCGCGGCGCCGCTCGCCGCCGCGCGCAGGCAGTTCAGGGCGGTCCGCAGGGGAAGATCCCGAGCCGCCTCCTCGGCGGCCCCGGTCAGCACCCGGAAGCCGAGCCGCCGGGCCCGCTCGACGCCCTCGGCCAGCAGCGCGGACTTGCCCGCGCCCGGCTCCCCGGTGATCAGCAGGCAGCCGCCGCGCCCGGCGGCCGCGGCTTCGAGCGCCGCGTGGAGCCGGGCCGCCGACTCCTGTCGACCGGCCCCTCGATCGGATTCCGCTGTGTGCTCCACGAATCCGTTCCCCAAGCGTCGGTGTGCCGTGGGTGCCCCGCGGAGCGCGCGGCGGCCGCGCGTCCGTCGATCTGCAGGGGAGGTTACTGACCGGGCTCGGGAAAGCGCCAGGGATCGTCGGCGGAACTCCGGGGTGACCGGGGCGGCCGGCACCGCGTGCCGGGCCGCGGTGGCGCCGGGCAGCGCCGCGCCACCGCTCAGGGCGGCGCTTCGCTGGGGACGGCCGTTCGTACCGCGGGCGGCGGACCGGAACGGACACCGGGCACGGGGGAGGTCCCGGTGTCCGTTCCCTCGGGGGTGGCCGGATGGCTCTTGGCGGAGCCGCGGGCCGGCCGGGGGCCGGATCGCGGCGGCTCACCCGGGAACACGGCGCCCCGCCGGGGTCGGTTCACACCCGCTTGCGCGGGCGAGCGCGGAGATCCGCGGCCAAGGCGGACCCGTGCCGCGGGCCGGGCCCGCGCACGCCGGCATGGTCGCCGCAGCCGCCCCGAAGACGGGCCAACGCGCCCCCGCCCAGGCGAGCCGCCCGCCGACGGCCTCGAACGGCGGGCGCCCGTACGACGTCAGCACGGCCCACGAAGCCCAGGACGACGGACACCCACAAAGCGCAGACCCTCGAACGCACACCGACATGGGCGCCAGCCGGTTCCGGCCGCCGAGCGCCGCAGCCACCCCGAAGACGGGTCAACGCGCCCTCGACCCCCGCCGAGGCGAGCCGCCCGCCACCAGCCCCGGGCCACCGCGCCGTACGACGCGGCGACGCGCCACTGTCGTGGCAAGCACGGGACGACGGACGCCCCCGAGGCACGGAACCTCCGACATACATCGGCATGGGCGCCGACCGCCGCAGCCGCCCCGAAGACGGGCCAACGCGCCCCGGCCCGTCGCCCAGACGAGCCGCTCGCCCACCGCCCCGGGCCGTCGCGCCCGTACGACGCGGCGGCGCGACCCCGTAGCGGTCCGCACGGACCGAACGCCCCGGCGGGCAGCCGCTGGCGGCTCTCGAGCGGGCGCCGACCCGCGCAGGACCGACAGGCGTCACGGTCCGGGGAGACCGGATTGAGCAGATGGCGGCTCCCCTGCGTGATGGAGGGTGAGGCGGCGCCGCGACCGGCGCGCCGGGCAGGGGCCGCGGACGACGAGGCGGTACGAGGCGAGCGGAGGCGAGGCGGTGTGAGGCCCGAGAGCGCACCGGGGGCCGGCGGCGGTGACCTGGCCGTGCCGATGGCGTGGATGTACGCCCAGTACGTCGCCGAGGAGTTGGTGAGCGGCGCCGGCCTGCTGCCGCCCGGCACCCTCGAGTACCGGGCGGGGCGCGACGCGCTGGCCCTGACCGTCTTCCTCGCCGAGGACGGCTCCCGGCTGTCGCACGCCGGGGTCGTCTCCCAGTTGGACCGCTGCCTGGACCTGACCGCGTACGACGAGCGCTGGCACGAGTGGTGCGCCGGCCGGCTGGCGACACTGGTCGAAGGCGGCGGCGGGAACGGGGACGGAGGCGCGGCGGGGAGCGCGGCCGACGGCCCGGACACCGGTCCCGACCCCGGGCTGCCCATGGCGCTCGCGGCGTGGCGGTGGCTGACGACCACGGAGCTGATGGCGGCCGACGCCGCCACGGACGGCCCCTGGCACTGCGCCGCGGTCGACGACCTCTGCGGTGAGGACCGGTGGATGCCGGCGTGGCGGCTGGGGCTGCCGCTGGCACACCTCGCCGTCCACCTCTTCTGAACCCCCGGCCGCCGCACCGAGACGCCCTCGGACCACGGAGCACTGAGCGCGTGCCGGTCAGGCGACCTGAGCCGCCGCCGACCGGGCCTTCAGGCGGCGGAACCCCGCGCAGATCTCACGGGCGGCCCGGTTGGCCCGCCGGTGAACCTCCTCCACGGGGAGCCCGAGCTCGGCCGCCGCCTGCTCCGGCGACCGCCGGAGCACGTGCAACTGCTGGACCACGGCCCGGTCCCGTACGTCCAGAGCGGTGAGGACATGGAGCAGGTCGCCCCGCGTGGGCGCCCGGTCCGGCTGACCGTTGTTCATCGCTGCCTCCCATGGGGACGGGATGCGGAGGGCTCTGTGCCCGCGCCGGGCTCTTGGCCCGTACTGAGGTCAACGTCCGTGAGCTCGCGGCTTCTCAACGAGCGTACGACCATGTGACGCGGCTCACATGACACAGCCTCGGGCCGTGGTCGTACGGACGGCGCTCGCGCCTCAACCGTACGGCGGCCGCTGCCGCCCCTCCGGCAGCGAGGGGTGAACACCCGCCCGGTACTTGGGAATCCGCACGTCGACCTTCATTCCGGCGCCCACCGCCGTCTCGATGACGAGCCCGTACTCGTCCCCGTAGACCTGGCGCAGCCGGTCGTCCACATTGCGCAGCCCGATCCCGGAGGAGGCCCCGCCCTCCCCGTCGAGAATGCCGCGCAGCCGCTCCGGCTCCATGCCGACCCCGTTGTCCTCGATCACCACCAGGGCCTCGGCGCCCGCGTCGCGGGCCGCGATGGTCACCCGGCCGCGGATCGCGGACTCCTCGAGGCCGTGCTTGACCGCGTTCTCCACCAGCGGCTGCAGACAGAGGAACGGCACGGCCACCGGGAGCACTTCGGGGGCGATCTGCAGCGTGACGTCCAGGCGGTCCCCGAAGCGGGCCCGCACGAGGGACAGATACTGCTCGATGGAGCGCAGTTCCTCGGCGAGGGTGGTGAACTCGCCGTGCCGGCGGAAGGAGTAGCGGGTGAAGTCGGCGAACTCCAGCAGCAGCTCACGGGCCCGCTCGGGGTCCGTTCTGACGAACGAGGCGATGGCGGCCAGCGAGTTGTAGATGAAGTGGGGGGAGATCTGGGCGCGCAGGGCGCGGATCTCCGCCTCGATCAACCGGGTGCGGGAGCGGTCGAACTCGGCGAGCTCCAGTTGCACCGACACCCAGCGGGCCAGTTCGCCGGCCGCGCGCACCAGGACGGCCGACTCCCGCGTGCCGTAGGCCACCAGCGCCCCGCGCACCTCGCGGTCGGCCGTCAGCGGGGCCACGACGGCCCAGCGCAGCGCGCAGCCGGGCGTCTCGCAGTCGAGGCGCAGCGCCCGGCCCCGGCCGGTCTCCAGGGCGTGGGCCACCTGGTCCATCACCGGCGCCCGGTGGTGGCCGCCGGCGCCGTCCCAGGCCAGTACGGAGTCCCGGTCGGTCAGACAGAGCGCGGGGGTGCCCAGCAGGGCGCGCAGCCGGCGGGCCGCCTTGCGGGCGGTGTCCTCGGTGAGCCCGGCGCGCAGCGAAGGCGCCGCGAGCGAGGCGGTGTGCAGGGTTTCGAAGGTGGCGCGCTCGACGGGGGTGCCGAGGTCGGAGCTGCCGCCGCGGCGGGCCCGCAGCCGGCCCAGGGCGATCCCGGCCCCGAACAGCAGCACCCCGCCGATCAGCAGCACCACGGCGGTGACGGCCCCGCTCATGCCTCCACCCCCGGGGAACCGGACGACGGGGAACCGGACGACCGAGGACCGGACGACCGAGGACCGGACGACCGGGGCGGCGGCGCCAGCCGCTCCGGCAGGTGCAGCCGCGCCATGATGGCGTCCGCGCCGGGCGGCACCCCGGCGCGGGTCGCCAGGGAGACCAGCACCATGGTGAGGAAGCCGACCGGCACGGACCACACGGCGGGCCAGGCCAGCAGGGCGTGTGCCCAGCCGGACGCCTCGTGGCCGGTCATCGTCCCCGCCATGGTGGCGGCGACCGCGGTGAGCGCCGACCCGCCGCCCAGGACGAGCCCGGCGATCGCGCCGGCCGGGGTCAGCCCCCGCCACCAGATGCCGAGCACCAGCAGCGGGCAGAACGACGAGGCGGACACGGCGAAGGCCAGCCCGACCGCGTCGGCCACCGGCAGGTCGTTGACGATCGCATTGGCCGCCGTCGGCACGCTCATGGCCAGGAGCGTCGCCAGCCGGAAGTGCCGCACGCCGAGCGAGGGCAGCACGTCCTGGGTGAGCACGCCGGCCACGGACATGGCCAGACCCGAGGCCGTCGACAGGAAGGCGGCGAAGGCGCCGCCCGCGAGCAGGGCGCCCAGCAGGTCCCCGGCCAGGCCGCCGAGCACCCGGCCGGGCAGCACCAGGACGGCGGCGTCCGCGTGGCCGGTGAGCGTCAGTTCGGGCGCGTAGATCCGGCCCAGGGCGCCGTAGACCGGGGGCAGCAGATAGAAGGTGCCGATGAGGCCGAGCACCACCAGCGTGGTGCGGCGGGCGGCGTGCCCGTCGGGGCTGGTGTAGAAGCGGACCACGACGTGCGGCAGTCCCATGGTGCCGAGGAAGGTGGCGAGGATCAGCCCGTACGTGGCGTACAGGGAGTGCTCCTCGCGCCGGCTGTCCGGCGGTTCGGCCCAGCCGGGGGCCCGGTCGTCGGGGCCGCGCCCCGTGCGCTCCGGCACGCGCTCGCCGGCCGCGAAGCGCAGCGTGGTGCCGGCCTCGATCCGGTGCGTCCCGGCGGCGAACCGGACCGGCTCGCCGGTGTGGCGGTGGCCGTCGACGGTGCCGTGCACGGTGGCGCTGAGCGGCTCGGCGAACCGGAGCCCGACCCCGGTGTCGATCCGCACCGCCGTCCGCTCCCGGAAGGCGGGCGGCTCGTCGTACACCGCCCGCGGCCGGGAGTCCGCCTGCCAGGCGGCGACCAGAAAGAGCGCCGGCACCAGCAGGGCGACCAGTTTCAGCCAGTACTGGAACGCCTGGACGAAGGTGATGCTGCGCATGCCGCCGGCTGCCACGGCGGCCGTCACCACCACGGCCACCAGCAGCCCCCCGAGCCAGCGGGGCGAGCCGGTGAGGATCTCCAGGGTCAGGCCCGCGCCCTGGAGCTGCGGCAGGAGATAGAGCCAGCCGATGCCGACGACCAGGACACTGGCGAGCCGGCGCACCCGTTTCGACTCCAGCCGGGCCTCGGCGAAGTCGGGCAGGGTGTACGCGCCGGAGCGGCGCAGCGGGGCGGCGACGAAGAGCAGCAGCACGAGGTGGCCCGCGGTGTAGCCGACGGAGTACCAGAGCATGTCGGGGCCCTGGAGCAGGACCAGCCCGGCGATGCCCAGGAAGGAGGCGGCCGAGAGGTACTCGCCGCTGATCGCCGCGGCGTTCAGGCCGGGCGGGACGCTGCGGGAGGCGACGTAGAAGTCGGAGGTGGTGCGGGAGATCCGCAGGCCGAGGGCGCCGATGAGGACGGTGGCCAGGACGACGACGGCGACGGCCGTCATCGCGTACGCCTGGTTCACCGCACGGAGCCGCGGGGGCGCGGGGGCCGCGCGGTGCGGGGCGTCGCGCGGGGGGCGGCTGCCGGGGCCACCACGGTCAGCGGTCCTCGACGAGGCCGGTGAAGTCCCGCTCGTTGCGCTCGACGCGCCGCACGTAGCGCAGGGCGATGAGGACGAGCACGGGGGGCACGGCCACGCCCAGCACGACCCAGACGACCAGGCGGGCCGGCGGCCAGCCGCCGTGGCCGCCGTCCGGCAGCACGGCGAAGACCAGCGGCAGGGTGCCCACGAGCCCGGCGGGCGCCGCCGCGCCCATCAGGGCCGCGCGCAGCTGACCGCGTATCAGGGAGCGCGGACAGGCGCCGCCGAGCGACGTCCGCTCCTCGACCTCGCGGCGCGCCGGGGCGTGGCCGGCGGTGCGGCGCGAGGCGCGCGGGGTGCCGGTGACCACCTGCCGGCGGGGCACTGGTTCAGCGGCCATGGCGTCCCCCCGCCTCGTCGCGCGCTCGGATGGTCAGGTGGCGGTCAGATGGTGGTCAGGTGTTCGGGGCACGGAGTGTACGCAGCGCTCATCGGCGGGGACAGAGGGTGCGGGGGCGATTGGCGCGATCCGCGCGGCGCCGCCGCCGCTTTTCGGACGCATCGAACGGCTCCGGCAGGACGGCCTGTTCGGGCCGTGCGGGCGCTGGGGCGCCGCCTCCCCTCAGCCCTTCGCCTGCCGCATCAGCAGATCTCTGAGCTCCCTGGCGTGCCGACGGCTGACCTGGAGCACCGCGTCACCCACCCGCACGCTCGTGCTGCCGGCGTCCAGCCGCAGTTCGTCGATGCGGGCCAGCGCCACGAGATGGCGGCGGTGGATGCGGACGAACCCTCGGTCCCGCCAGCGCTCCTCGAGCGTGGACAGCGGAACGCGCACCAGATGGCTGCCGGACCCGGTGTGCAGCCGCGCGTAGTCGCCCTGGGCCTCGACATGGGTGATCTGGTCGATCGCCACGAAGCGGGTGACGCCGCCGAGTTCCACGGGGATGTGGCCCGTGCCCGGGTCGCGGCCGGGGCCGGGCGTGGGCCCCGGGTCGCGGCCGGGGCCGGGCGTGGGCCGGCGCGCCTCGCGCCCCGCCTCCACCTGCGCGGCGACCCGCCGCACCGCCTCCGCCAGCCGCTCGCGGCGCACCGGCTTGAGGACGTAGTCGACGGCCTTGAGGTCGAACGCCCGGACGGCGAAGCCCTCGTGGGCCGTGACGAAGACGATCAGCGGGGGCTCGGCGAAGCCGGCGAGCAGCCGGGCCATGTCCAGGCCGGTGAGGCCCGGCATATGGATGTCGAGGAAGACGACGTCGATCGCGCCGTCGCCGTCCGGTCCGGTCTCCAGCGCGTGACCGATCCGGCGCAGCGCCTGCGTGGCGTCCCCCGCGCCCTCCGCCCGCGCCACCCGCGGGTCGGCGCGCAGCAGATAGAGCAGTTCGCCGAGGGCGGGTTCCTCGTCGTCGACCGCGAGTACGCGCAACATGGGGCCGGAGTGTAGGCGCGGGCCCGCCGTTCAGTCCTCATCGGTTTCCGCCGGACCGTCCCCGGTCGACTCCCCCGCCCGCCGGCCGTCGGGCGCGTGCGGGGGCGCCGCCAGCCCCTCCAGGAGGTCCTCCTCGGTGAACAGCGCCAGCAGGGACGGCGCCTCGGCCATGTCGAGGTACTCGGCGCCGCACGTGTCGCAGTACTGCAGATGCGCGGCGACCCGCCGGTCCTCCGCGCCGCTCAGCGCGCCGAGGACGTACGCCCCCAGGAA
The DNA here is from genome assembly GCF_051386515.1 of Streptomyces sp. URMC 123. NCBI lineage: Bacteria > Bacillati > Actinomycetota > Actinomycetes > Kitasatosporales > Streptomycetaceae > Streptomyces > Streptomyces sp. URMC 123. The sequence goes on from NZ_JBPQTV010000208.1 coordinate 7,559, forward strand.
CGTGCGGACATGCGGTCCCTCGCCGGGCGGCACGGACATCAGGACCCCGATTCTCCCTCTGGCACGGGCTCATTCTGCGCACGGCCGGGCGCGCCGACAACCACGGCGACCCGCCGGAAACGCCGCTCCGCCCCTGCCCGGTCGGTACGGCAGAGGCGGAGCCGAGCGGTGCGGCCGGGTCAGCGCTTGGGCGCGCCGACGAGCTTGCCCTGCGGCGACACGGCGTACCAGGAGCCGCCGACACCCTGCCCATTGGTGTCACCGGCCTTCGTGTCGCCGGAGAACCGATACAGCGGCCAGCAGTCGATGGTCTGCTGCTTGAGGCCGTCGGGGCGGTTGAAGGGGATGAGCAGCTTGGCGTCGACGTTCTGCGCCTTGGCCTTGTCCACGGGCTCGGCCACCGGCCACTTCTCCAGGCACTCCCCGGTGCACGCGGACTTCATCGGCCAGGCCGAGTCCTTGGTGAAGCGGTAGAGGGTGCGGCCTTCGGCGTCGACCAGGATCTCGCCGAGCTTGGGGTCGTTGCGCGTGGTCAGCGAGGCCTGCTTGCCGTCGCCCGCGCCAGCGTCACCCGCGTCGCCCCCTTCGCCCCCGTCGCCCGCGCCGGCGTCACCGGCTCCGCCACCGGCCGCGGGGGCGGCCTTCTTGCCGTCGGGGGCCGAGGCGAACCACGTGCCGCCCACGCCCTGCCCATTGGTGTCACCGGCCTTGGTGTCCTTGGCGTAGCGGTAGATCGGCCAGCCGCCCACGGTGAGCTGTTTGGAGCCGTCGGGGCGGGCGACCTCGCCCAGCAACGCGGCGTCGATGCCGGCGGTGGCCGTCGCGTCGGCGGCCGGCACGGGCGGCCAGGCCTTGGCGCAGTCGCCGTCGCAGGTGGTCTTCGGCGGCTTGGCGGTGTCCTTGTCGAAGCGGTAGAGCGTGAAGCCGGCACTGTCGGTGAGCACGCGCCCCAGCTTCTGGTTGTCCGCGACCTTGAGCGCGCCGGCCGGCCGGGCACCCGCCACGCCATCGGTCTGCGTGTCGGTGCCCGAGCCGTAGTCGTAGCCGCCGCCCTTGGCCGGGTTGGCGTTCCCGGCGGGCTTGGCCGTGTAGGCCCCCTTGTCGCCGCCCTCCGTGCCGCACGCCGCCGTGAGCATGATGGCCGCCGCCGTCACCGCGATCGAGGCGCTCTGCCACTTCCGCATGTCCACTCCTGGTGTCCGCTTCCCGTCGGCGCGGGTGTGCGCCTCTGACGGGTCTATGTACGGACGGTGGTGGCGCGTTCGTTCAATGGCGCGGAAAGATTTCCGGGCCGCGGCCCGCGGCGGTCCGAATGGCCGGATTTCATCCCGCGGAACGCGGGAACGCGTCCTGCATGGACGACACACGAGCTATGGACCACGCACGAGCCCCGGTACTGGAAGCCCTCGTCAGCTATCACGAGCGGGGGGAGATCCCCTTCTCGCCGCCCGGCCACAAGCAGGCGCGGGGAGCCGACCCCGAGGTCAGGCGCGTGTTGGGGGACGCCGTGTTCCTCTCCGACGTGCTGGCCACCGGTGGTCTGGACGACCGCCGGACGTCCGAGCGGGTGCTGGAGCGCGCCGAACGGCTGATGGCCGACGCCGTCCACGCCGATCACACCTTCTTCTCCACCTGTGGCAGTTCCCTGTCGGTCAAGGCGGCCATGCTCTCGGTCGCCGGGCCGCACGAGAAGCTGCTGGTGGGCCGGGACGCGCACAAGTCGGTCGTCTCCGGCCTGATCGTCTCGGGCGTGCGCCCGGTGTGGGTCGAGCCCCAGTGGGACGCCGAGCGGCACCTCGCGCATCCGCCGTCGGCCGCGTCGTACGAACGGGCGTTCGAGGAGCACCCCGACGCGCGGGGCGCCCTGGTGACCAGCCCCACCCCGTACGGGAGCTGCGCGGACCTGGCCGCGATCGCCGACCTGTGCCACCGCCGCGGTGTGCCACTGATCGTGGACGAGGCGTGGGGCGCCCATCTGCCCTTCCACCCCGACCTGCCCGCCTGGGCGATGGACGCGGGCGCCGATGTCTGTGTCACCAGCATTCACAAGATGGGGAGCGGCCTCGAACAGGGGTCGGTCTTCCACCTCCAGGGCGATCTGGTCGACGCGGCCAAGCTCAAGTCCCGCGCCGATCTGCTGGGCACCACCAGCCCCCTCGTCCTCCTCTACGCCGGTCTCGACGGCTGGCGCCGCCAGATGGCCCTGCACGGGCAGGACCTGCTCGGCGGGGCGCTCAAGCTGGCCCGCGAGGTCCGTACGGAGATCGAGACCCTCGACGGGCTGCACGTCAACGACCGGGCCGACTTCGTGGGGCCCGATCGCGCCGCCGATCTCGATCCGCTGCCCGTCGTCATCGACATCTCCGCGCTCGGCACCACCGGCTACCGCGCCGGTGACTGGATGCGCCGCGAGCACCATCTCGACCTGCACCTCGTCGACCACCGCCGGATCAGCGCCCAGATCACCCACGCCGACGACGAGTCCACCGTCTCGGCCCTGATGACCGGGCTGCGCGACCTCGTCGACCGCGCCCACGAGCTGCGGCCGGCCCCCGGGGTGACGGTGCCCCCGCCGGCGGAGCTGCGGCTGGAGCAGCGCTGTCTGCCGCGGGACGCCTATTTCGGCCGGGTCGAGGATGTGCCGCGCGAGCGCGCCGCGGGGCGGGTCGTCGCGGAGATGCTCACGCCCTACCCGCCGGGGATTCCCGCCGCCCTGCCCGGCGAGCGGCTGAACGAGCCGGTGCTGCGCTATCTCGCCGAGGGCGTCGCGGCCGGCATGAACGTGCCGGACGCCGCCGACCCCGAGCTGCGCACCGTGCGCGTGCTCGCGGAGGACTGAGCGCGGGCGGCGAGAGGCCGCATCGAGCGAACGGGAACGAGGCGCGGGATGCCGTACAGCAGATTCGGCTCCGCCGGGGGCGACCCGCCCCCGGGCGGCGGGGGCGGCGGTCCGGGCCGGGGCGAGACCCGCGAGGAGCGGGCCGACCGGCTCTGGGCCGAACTCCTCCAGGAGGTGCGGGTCGCCCAGACCGGGGTGCAGATCCTGCTCGCGTTCCTGCTCAGCGTCGCCTTCACCCCGCGCTTCGCGGAGCTGGACCGGTTCGACCGCGGCATCTACCTCACCACGATCATGCTGGGGGCCGCGGCGACCGGGGCGTTGATCGCCCCGGTCTCCTTCCACCGGCTGGTCACCGGGCACCGGCTGAAGCCGGAGACGGTGGCCATGGCCTCCCGGTTCACCATGGCCGGGCTGGTCCTGCTGCTGGGCACGGTGGTGACCGCGCTGCTGCTGATCACGCGGATGGTCACCGATCACGACCTGGCGGTGTGGCTGGTCGCGGCCGTGCTCCTCTGGTTCGTGGGCTGCTGGTTCGTGCCGCCGGCGTGGCTTCGGCACCGCTCCCGGCGCTCCGGCGGCGATCCCGGCGGCGGTTCCGGTGGCGACTCCGACTCCCGGTCCGGCACCGGCGGCGGTTCCGGTTCCGGCGGCGATTCCGGCACCGGCACCGGCGGCGGCACCGAGCGCCGCGGCTGACCGCCGGCAGGGGTGGCCGCGGCCCGCGGTCGGCCGGTCCGGCCGGCCGGTGCTCGACACACGACGGACCCCGGCCGGAGGCCGGGGTCCGTTCGTGCGCCGGTCGCCGGGCCGGGCCGGTGCCTCAGCCGTCGGTGGCGCGGCCCCACGGCTGGGGCTGCGGGTCCGGGCCGGGCCCGCAGCCC
>NZ_JBPQTV010000209.1:0-11218 GCF_051386515.1 Streptomyces sp. URMC 123
GTGGGTGGGAGAAAAACCCGGCGCCGAAGGCGCCGATGTGGGAGGTGGACCGGGCCGGAGGCCAACGGGCCGGCCCGACGAGGGAGACACCATGGTCACGACACCCCGCATCGCGTACCGCTGCGTCGCGATCGCCTCGCTCACCACCACCTCCGCCGCCATCGGCCTCGCCCTGCCCGCCGCCATGGGCCGCGCCCTCGACCTCCTCACCGCACGGCCCACCGCCCCCGGGCCGGAGGCCACCCGCTGGGTGGCGATCTGCGCCGCCCTGACCGCGCTGCTCGTCGCGCTGGACGCCCTCGACGGACTCCTCACCGCGACCACCAACGCCCACGCCACCGCCGGCCTGCGCCGCCGCGCCCTGCGGCACGTGCTCGCCCTCGGGCCCCGCCCCGAGAGCCGGGGCACCCAGGGCGACCTGGTCACCCGGCTGGTGGGCAACGCCGCCCAGGCCGGCACCGCCCCGGCCGCGCGGGCCGCGACCGCCGCCGCGGTCGCCACACCGGTCGGCGGCCTCGTGGCCCTCGCCCTGATCGACCCCTGGCTCGCCGCCGCCTTCCTGCTCGGCATGCCCGCCCTCGCGCTGCTGCTCAAGTCCTTCGTCCGCGGCACCTCGGACAGCGCCGCCCGCTACCAGCGGGCCCAGGGGGAGATCGCGGGCCGCCTGGTGGAGGCGCTGTCCGGCGCCCGTACGATCGCCGCCGCGCGCACCGCCGACCGCGAGCGCGCCCGCGTGCTGGGCCCGCTGCCGGAGCTGAGCCGTCAGGGCCTGCGGATGTGGCGGGTGCAGGGCCGGGCCACCGCGCAGGCCGCCGCCCTCGTACCGCTGCTGCAGATCACCGTGCTGGCGGTGGCCGGACTGCGGGTCGCCGCGGGGGAGATGACGGTGGGCGGGCTGCTGGCCGCCGCCCGCTACGCGGTGCTCGCGACCGGCATCGGCGTGCTGGTCGGCCACGTCAACGGGCTGGTGCGGGCCCGCGCGGCCACGGCCCGGCTCCGCGAGGTGCTCGCCGTGCCCGCCCCCGGCCACGGGACGCGGGCCCTGCCGCCGGGCGGCCCCGGCACCCTGGCGTTCCGCGGGGTGACGGCGGTCCGCGGGGGCCGCGCGGTGCTCGACGGCGTCGACCTGGTGGTGCCGGGCGGCACGTCCCTGGCCGTGGTCGGCCGCTCCGGCTCGGGCAAGTCCTCGCTGGCGGCGGCCGCGGGCCGGCTCGCCGACCCGGACGAGGGCACGGTGACCCTGGACGGCGTGCCGCTGCCGGAGCTGAGCCGCGCCGAGCTGCGCCGCGCGATCTCGTACGCCTTCGAGCGCCCGGCGCTGCTCGGCGGCACGCTCGCCGCCACGATCGACCTCGCCGCCCCGGAGGCCGCCCCGCCGCCGGGCCCGGCCGTCGCGGGCCGGGTCGCCCGCGCCGCCCGCGCGGCCTGCGCCGAGCCCTTCATCCGGCGGCTGCCCCGGGGCTACGAGACGCCCTGCGCCGAGGCGCCCCTGTCCGGCGGCGAGGCGCAACGCCTCGGCCTGGCCCGCGCGTTCGCCCACCCGGGCCGGCTGCTCGTGCTGGACGACGCGACCTCCAGCCTGGACACGGTCACCGAACGCCGCGTCGGGGACGTGCTGTTCACCGCCCTGGCCGGGCGGACCCGGCTGATCGTGGCCCATCGGGTCACCACCGCGGCCCGGGCCGACGCGGTCGCCTGGCTGGAGAACGGGCGCGTCCGGGCGGTCGGCCCGCACGCGTGGCTGTGGCGGCTCCCCGCGTACCGGGCGGTCTTCACCGCGGCCGACGCGACGACCGACCCGCCCTCCCTTTCCGACCCGCTGCCCGCCGACGGCACCCCGCCCTCCGACGGCGCCCTGTCGATCGCGGAGCGGGGGCCCGTAGCCGTACCGGAATCCCGCGCCGCCGCCGACGCCGCGCCTCCACACCCCGCTTCCGTGCGCGGGGCGTACGCCCCCAATTCGCGCGCCCCCCTCACGCGCCCTGAGCGCCGCCGTACGGGAGCGGAGAGCCATGAGTGACTCGGCGCGCCCCGCCGTGCGACGCCCGAAGCACGCCGCCCCGCGCGGCCGTACGCGTCCGACCAGCGGCGACAGGCAGGGGCCGGCCGCCGAGGGGGTGCGCTTCCTCCTCCGCCGCGGGGCGGTGCTCGCCGCGCTCGCCGGCTGGTCCGTTCTGGAGGCCGCACAGACTTTTCTGACCGGATATGCACTTGCGCGCTCCCTCGACGGGGGATTCCTGGCCGGCCGCACGGCCGTCGGGCTCGCCTGGCTCGGCGCGGCCGCCGCCGCGGTGATCGTCGGCGCCTTCGGCACCGGCCGGGTCTACCGAGCGGTAGCCGCGCTGACCGAGCCGCTCCGGGACGGCCTGGTCCGCCGGGTGGTGACGCGCGGGCTGCACGACGCCGTACGCGCCCCGCACCGCGCCGACACGGCCGCCGTCTCCCGCCTCACCCACCAGGTGGAGATCGCCCGCGACACCTTCGCCGGCGTGGTGATGGTGGCGCGCTCCTTCCTCTTCACCGCCGCCGGCGCGCTGCTCGGCCTGTTCGCCCTCGCCCCGGCGCTGCTGTTGGTCGTCGTGCCGCCGCTGCTGCTCGGACTGGGCCTGTTCGCCGCCACCCTGCGCCCGATGGCCCGCCGTCAGGAGGCGTTCCTCGTGGCGGACGAGGCCGTCTCCGAGGAGGTGGGGCGGCTCGTGGCGGGGGTGCGGGACATCACCGCCGCCGGCGCCGAGGAGCGGATGGCGCGGGCCGCGGACGCCCGGATCGAGGCGGAGCTGCGGGCCGCGCGCTCCCTGGCCCGCTGGGGTGTGCTGCGGGTGCTCGCCCTCGGCGTCGGCGGTCGGCTGCCGGTGGTGCTGCTGCTGGTAGCCGCCCCCTGGCTGCTCTCCCACGGCGTCGGCGCGGGGGCCCTGGTGGGCGCGTTCGTCTATCTGACCCAGTCCCTGGCACCGGCCCTGCAGAGCCTGCTGCACGGCCTGGGCACGGCCGGCTCGCGGCTCGCGGTCGTGGTGCGCCGACTGGCCGGTGACGGCACTCCCACGGCCCCCGTCGCCCCGCCCGAGCCCGTACCGGCGGTCCCGCCCGAGCCCGTACCGGCGGCCTCCCCCTCCGCGCCCGCCGTCGAGCTGCGCGGGCTCACCTTCGCCTACGGCGCCCACGCCGAGCCCGTCGTGGAGAACCTGACCCTCTCCGTGCCCGTGGGCGGCCACCTGGCCGTCGTGGGCCCCAGCGGCATCGGCAAGTCGACGCTCGCCGGGCTCGTGGCGGGGCTGCTGCGGCCCCACGGCGGCGAGGTCGTGGTCCGCGGCGGCCGGCCCGTCCTCGTACCGCAGGAGGCGTACGTCTTCACCGGCACCCTCCGGGACAACCTGCGCTATCTCTGCCCGGACGCGCACCCGGACGCACGGTCGGACGCGCACCCGGGCGCTGTCACGGACGCCGCGGTCCTCGCCTCCGCGCGCGCCGTCGGCCTGGACGGCCTGCTGTGCCGGCTGGGGGGCCTGGACGCGACCGTGGACCCGGCGGCCCTCTCCGCCGGGGAGCGCCAGCTCGTCGCGCTGGCACGGGCCCATCTCGCGCCCGCCCCCGTGGTGCTGCTGGACGAGGCGACCTGTCACCTCGACCCGGCGGCCGAGGCCCGCGCGGAGCGCGCCTTCGCGGCGCGCCCCGGCGGGACCCTGGTCGTCGTCGCCCATCGGATCAGCTCGGCCCGGCGGGCGGACCGGGTGCTGGTGATGGACGGCGTCGAGGCCGTGCTCGGCGGTCACGGGGAGCTGATGGAGCGCTCCCCGCTCTACCGCGATCTCGTGGGCGACTGGTCGGTCGGCGGTCGGTCGTCGCTGGTCGGTCCCGGTCGGCGGAACGGTGCCGAACAGCCGAGCGGCCGCTGAGGCCGTCGCAATCCCCCGGTGGTGGGCCCGCGCCCCTCAGAGCCAGCCGGCGCCCCGGGATATGCGGATGGCGTCGACCCGGTTGCGCGCCCCGGTCTTACGGGTGATCGAGGCCATGTAGTTGCGAACGGTCCCATGGGACAAATGGAGGCTGCCGGCTATCTCCGCGATGGTCGCGCCCTCGGCGGCCAGCGAGAGCACGCTCAACTCGCGGGGCGTGAGCGGCATCTCGGCAGCCTGGAGAAAGTCGAAGGCGAGCGATTCGTCGATGAACCGCTCGCCCGCCGCCACCTGGCGTATGCCGTCGACCAGCCGTTGCGGGTCGGCGTCCTTGTTGACATATCCCTTGGCCCTGGCGTCGAAGGCCCGCCGCAGCAGCCCCGGCCTGCTGGAGGTCGCCAGCACCAGCAGCGCCGACCCCCGGCCCACCGCGTGCTTGGCGAACTCCGCGGCGGCGGTGAGCGTCGCCGAGCCCGGACAGTCGACATCGACCACGCAGACATGTGGCTGTAACGATCGCGCTCTGCTGGGCGCGGTGCGCCAGGACGCCGGTGTCACTTCCAGATCCCCCTCCCTCCCCAACAGAGCCACCAGCGCCGACCGCATCAGATAGGTGTCGTGCACCAGAAGAACCCGGATCACGTTCTGCCCCTTCGAGAAACCCCGCGTTTTCGGCCACGCTTCGCGTGCAGTCGTCATTCATACCGGCGAGTGCCCGGTCTGGGACGCGCGAATCTCGCCATGAGGGAGCGCGGGGGCGCACTCGCGCCGGGCCGTGCGCCGATGCGGGGGGCGTCGGGGAAGTGCGCGTCGCACGCGCTCCTGGCAATCGCCATCCGGAGCGCCGCCGGTCGTACGGTGCCCGCCGCGTGCCGCCGGTCGTACGGTGCTCGCCGCGGGCCGCCGGCTCGTCAGCGCCCGGTGACCTCGGTCCGCCCCCCGCCGGGCGCCGGCCCGCCTGCCCCCGGGTCCCCGATCAGCCGGCACACCGTCTCGATGTCCGCCCGGACCTGGGCGATGGAGGCCCGCCCCGCCAGCCAGGTGATCAGCGCGGAGTGCCAGGTGTGGATGATGACCCGCACCGCCGACAGCTGCTGGGGCGTGGGCGGCCCGGCCGGCCGCATCGCCTCCAGGACGATCGCGGTGGTCAGCCGGGACACCGCGTCCACCTCCGCGTTGACCGACCGGTCGGCGAAGGTCAGCGCCCGCACCATCGCCTCGGCGAGCTGCGGCTCGCGCTGCATCGAGCGGAAGGCCCGCATCAGCGTGCGGACCACGCGGGCGGCCGGGTCCTCCTCGGTGGGCGGGCGCTTGCGCAGGGTCGCCCGCATCCGCTCCAGCTGGTCGTGCATCGTGGCCACGAGCAGATGCACCTTGGAGGGGAAGTAGCGGTAGAGCGTGCCGAGCGCCACCCGTGACCGTTCGGCGACCTCCCGCATCTGCACCGCGTCGAAGCCGCCCCGGCCGGCGAGCTCCGCGCTGGCCCGCAGAATCCGGCGCCGCCGGGCCTCCTGACGTTCCGTCAGAGGTGCGGCGGCGGGTCTGGGTTCTGTCGTCATGTGTCCCGTTCCATGGCCCGAGAGCCTGTTGTACGACTCCACCGGCCGCCGGGGCCGGGCTCGCGCGGGAACCCGTGGGAACCCGCGGGGAAGCCCGCCCGGCGCCCACGACCGTCATGCCCGCGGTTCCGGTGCCCGTGGCTCCGGCGTCCCCGGTCCCGGCGTCCCCGGTCCCGACGCCCCCGGCGGACCCCGGAGATCCACCCGGCGCGGCGCGGAGATCCACCAGCATGACAGGGCCCCGCTCGTGGCGTGAATCACCTGTTCCGGCTCTTTCGGGAAGGCTCCCGGCCGGTAGATTCAAAGCTCTCTGAACGATCAAGTCTGAAACTTGTTCTAGATTAGCGCGACCGGTTACGCTCCGGCGGAACCGCAGTAGAAGGGGGTCCTGAGTGACCGCTGAGGCCGCACAGGCAGCCGCGCCTCTCCCCCCTGCGGGGGCGCCCGCCGCGGACGCCGACCGCCCGCTGCGCATCGCCCTGCTCACCTACAAGGGCAACCCGTTCTGCGGCGGCCAGGGCGTCTACGTCCGCCACCTCTCCCGCGAGCTCGCCCGGCTCGGGCACACCGTCGAGGTGATCGGGGCCCAGCCGTACCCCGTGCTCGACGACCACGCCGCCGCCCCCGGCCGGCTCCGCCTCACCGAGCTGCCCAGCCTCGACCTCTACCGCCAGCCGGACCCCTTCCGCACCCCCGCGCGCGAGGAGTTCCGGGACTGGATCGACGCCCTCGAGGTCGCCACCATGTGGACCGGCGGCTTCCCCGAGCCGCTCACCTTCAGCCTGCGCGCCCGCCGGCACCTCGCCGCCCGCCGCGGCGCCTTCGACGTCGTGCACGACAACCAGACCCTCGGCTACGGCCTGCTCGACCTGCCCCGCCTCGGCTTCCCGCTGGTCACCACCGTGCACCACCCCATCACCGTCGACCGCAGGCTCGATCTGCGGGCCGCCGCCGACTGGAAGCGGCGCGCCTCCGTCCGCCGCTGGTACGGCTTCACCCGCATGCAGAAGCGGGTGGCCGGGCGCCTGCCGTCGGTGCTCACCGTCTCCGGCTCCTCCCGCCAGGAGATCGTCGAGGACCTCGGGGTGCGCCCGGACCGCGTCCACGTGGTCCCCATCGGCGCCGACACCGCGCTGTTCAGCCCCGACCCCGCGGTCCCCGAGATACCGGGCCGCATCGTCACCACCTCCAGCGCCGACGTCCCGCTCAAGGGCCTGGTCCACCTCGTCGAGGCGCTCGCCAAGCTCCGCACCGAGGTGCCGCACGCGCACCTGGTGGTGGTCGGCAAGCGGGCGGAGGACGGCCCGGTCGCCGCCGCCATCGAGCGCTACGGGCTCGCCGGCGCCATCGAGTTCGTCAAGGGCATCACCGACCGGCAGCTCGTGGACCTGGTGCGCGGCGCCCAAGTGGCCTGCGTCCCCTCCCTGTACGAGGGCTTCTCGCTGCCCGCCGCCGAGGCCATGGCCACCGGCACCCCGCTGGTCGCCACCACCGGCGGCGCCATCCCCGAGGTCGCCGGGCCCGATGGCGAGACCTGCCTCGCCGTGCCGCCCGGCGACGCGGGCGCGCTGGCCGTCGCCCTCGGCCGGCTCCTGGACCCCGCCGGGGGCGAGGAGCTGCGCCGCAGACTCGGGGCCGCGGGGCGGGAGCGGGTGCTGCGCCGCTTCACCTGGGAACAGGCCGCCCTGGGCACGGTGGGGCACTACCGCGCCGCCATCGCCGCCCAGTCCGGTGCGCGCCGCCGCCCGGCGCCGCCCAAGGCCCCCGCCCGCGCGATCTGAGCACGCCCCGCCGGCCCGCCGCCGCCGCGGAACCCGGCCCACCGCCTCCGCAGAACCGTTCCATCGCCGGCCGTCCCGGCGCCCGAGTCCGAACCCGCCAGGAAGGCAGACCCCCGTGCTGACCGTCGACTTCTCCCGCTTCCCACTCGCCGCGGGCGACCGCGTCCTCGATCTGGGCTGCGGTGCCGGACGTCACGCCTTCGAGTGCTACCGGCGCGGCGCCCACGTCGTGGCCCTCGACCGCAACGCCGAGGAGATCCGCGAGGTCGCCAAGTGGTTCGCCGCGATGAAGGAGGCGGGCGAGGCCCCGGCCGGCGCCACCGCCACCGCCATGGAGGGCGACGCGCTCGCCCTGCCCTTCCCCGACGACAGCTTCGACGTCGTCATCATCTCCGAGGTCATGGAGCACATCCCGGACGACAAGGGCGTGCTCGCCGAGATGGTGCGGGTCCTGCGGCCCGGCGGCCGCATCGCCGTCACCGTGCCCCGCTACGGCCCCGAGAAGATCTGCTGGGCCCTCTCCGACGCCTACCACGAGGTGGAGGGCGGCCACATCCGCATCTACAAGGCCGACGAGCTCCTCGCCAAGATGCGCGAGGCCGGCCTGCGCCCGTACGGCACCCACCACGCCCACGGCCTGCACAGCCCCTACTGGTGGCTCAAGTGCGCCTTCGGCGTCGACAACGACAAGGCGCTGCCGGTGAAGGCGTACCACCAGCTGCTGGTCTGGGACATCATGAAGAAGCCGCTGGCCACCCGGGTCGCCGAGCGCGCCCTCAACCCGCTCATCGGCAAGAGCTTCGTGGCCTACGCCACCAAGCCGCACACCCCCGCGCCGCTCAGCGGTGACGACCGGGCCGAGGTGACCGCGTGACGTCCCACCCCCGCGGCCCCGGCCGCACCGAACGCCTCGTGCTGCCCGGCGTGCTCACCGCCGAGCAGGCCGCCCGCACCGTCGCCGGCATCCTCGCCGCGCAGCGGCCCGACGGCGCCATACCCTGGTTCCGCGGCCACCACCTCGACCCCTGGGACCACATCGAGGCCGCCATGGCCCTCGACGCCGCGGGCGAGCACGAGCGCGCCGAGGCCGCCTACCGCTGGCTCGCCGACCACCAGAACCCCGACGGCTCCTGGTACGCGGCCTACGCCGACGGCGACCCCGACCGGCCCACCGACCGCGCCCGCGAGACCAACTTCTGCGCCTACATCGCCGTCGGCGCCTGGCACCACTACCTCTCCACCGGCGACGACACCTTCCTCGACAGCATGTGGCCCACCGTCCACGCCGCCATCGAGTTCGTCCTCGCCCTCCAGCAGCCCGGCGGGCAGATCGGCTGGAAGCGCGAGGCCGTCGAGGACGGCGACACCCCCGTCACCGACGCGCTGCTCACCGGCTCCTCCTCCATCCACCAGGCGCTGCGCTGCGCCCTGGCCATCGCCGAGCAGCGCGAGGAGCCCCAGCCCGACTGGGAGCTGGCCGCCGGGGCGCTGGGCCACGCCGTGCGCCACCACCCCGAGCGGTTCCTCGACAAGGACCGCTACTCCATGGACTGGTACTACCCGATCCTCGGCGGGGCGCTGACCGGCGCGGCCGCCAGGGAGCGCATCGACTCCCGGTGGGACGACTTCGTGGTGCCCGGCCTCGGGGTGCGCTGCGTGCTGCCGAACCCGTGGGTCACGGGCGGCGAGAGCGCGGAACTCGCGCTCGCCCTGTGGGTGATGGGGGAGTCCGACCGCGCCGTGGAGATCCTGCGCTGGATCGGTCACCTGCGCGCGGACAACGGCATGTACTGGACGGGGTACGTCTTCGAGGACGACGCGATCTGGCCGCGCGAGCAGACGACCTGGACGGCCGGGGCGCTGCTGCTGGCCGTGGCGGCGCTCGGCGGCGACGAGGCGACGACGGCGGTCTTCGGCGGCGAGCGGCTGCCGGCGGGTCTCGAGCCGGACTGCGACTGCGCGGCCCCCGAGCCGCGCTGAGCGCCGCCCCGGCCCCGGCCCGGCGTCGGAAACAATTCCGGGGCGGGGGCCGGTCCCCGGGCCCCGGAAAAACCACGGTGGGGCGCCGGGGGAGGTGTCGTAGGGTGCGGTCATGACGCTTCTGGACCACGGCCGATACTGTGCCGAAATCACCGCCCAGACAGAGCAGTTGAGGACCGCCGTCACCGGCGCCGACCTCACGGCGACGGTGCCCACCTGTCCCGAGTGGACACTCGGCGAGCTGGTGCGGCACGTGGGCGGGGCGCATCGCTGGGTGACCACGATCGTCACCACCCGCGCCGCCGGGCCCGTCCCGTGGGACGCCGTGCCCGGCACCCCCGGCCCCGCCGACGACGAGCCGGACGCCCTGCTCGCCTGGCTGGCCGAGGGCGCCGAGACCTGCGCCCGCACCCTGCGCGAGGCCGGCCCCGACCTCGGCGTCTGGGCCTGGATGGACACCGCGACCACGGGCGCCTGGGCCCGGCGTGTCACCCACGAGACCGTGGTGCACCGGGCGGACGCGGTGCTCGCCGTCGGAGGCGGGTTCACCGTCGCGCCCGAGGTCGCGGCCGACACGATCGACGAGTGGCTGGAGATCCTCGCCAGCCCGAACCTGGCCGTCATGGAGCCGAAACTCACGGAGCTGCGCGGCACCGGCCAGACGATCCATCTGCACGCCACGGACGCGCCCGGGGAACTGCGGGCCGAGTGGCTGATCGAGCTCGGCGAGTCCGGCTTCACCTGGCGCCGCGCCCACGACAAGGCCACGGTGGCGCTGCGCGGTTCGCTCGCCGACGTGCTGCTGGCGTTCTACCGGCGGCTGCCCGTGACCAGCGACCGCGTCGAGCTGCTGGGCGAGGCCGAGTTGCTCGACTTCTGGCTGGAGCGGGCGACCTTCGGCTGAGGCGCCCTCACCGGCCCGGGGCGGTCGGGACCGTTGGCGGTCAGGGCCGGGGCGGTCAGGAGGTGAGCTCGGCCAGCACCCGCAGGGTCCTCTCGTCGACCCCCGTGACCAGCAGATCCGTCACGGGCCCGGCGCGCCACAGCACCAGCCGCTCCGCGATCCGCTCGCGCGGCCCCACGAGGGAGATCTCGTCCGCGAAGGCGTCCGGCACCGCGTTCACCGCGTCCGTCCTGCGGCCCGAGGCGAACAGCTCCTGGACCCGCCGCGCCTCGTCCCCGTACCCCATGCGCGCCATGAGGTCGGCGTGGAAGTTGCGCCGGCCGTGTCCCATGCCGCCCACGTAGAAGCCGAGCATCGCCTTGACCGGCAGCAGCCCCTCGGCGAGGTCGTCGCAGACCGCGGCCGGGACCAGCGGCGCCACCATGAACCCCGGCGGTATCGCGGCCAGGGCGTCGCCGTACGCCTCCGGCCGGGTCGGCGACCAGTACAGCGGCAGCCAGCCGTCCGCGATGCGCACGGTCTGCGCCACGTTCTTGGGACCCTCCGCGCCCAGCAGCACCGGCAGATCCGGGCGCGCCGGGTGCAGGATCGGCTTGAGGGGCTTGCCGAGCCCGGTGCCGTCCGGGCCGGCGTAGGGGTGGGAGTGGAACCGCCCCTCGAACTCCACCGGGCCCGCCCGGCGCAGCGCCTGCCGCACCACCGCCACGTACTCGCGGGTCGCGGTCAGCGGGCTGCGCGGGAACGGCCGGCCGTACCAGCCCTCGACGACCTGCGGGCCGGAGAGCCCGAGCCCCAGCAGCATCCGGCCGCCGGAGAGGTGGTCCAGGGTGAGCGCGTGCATCGCGGTCGCCGTGGGGGAGCGGGCGGCCATCTGCGCGACCGCCGTGCCCAGCCGGATGCGGCGGGTGCGGGCCGCGATCCAGGTGAGCGGGGTGAAGGCGTCGGAGCCCCAGGCCTCCGCCGTCCACACCGAGTCGTAGCCCAGCCGCTCGGCCGCCAGGGCGAGCTCCAGGTGGCGCGGGTCGGGGCCGCGGCCCCAGTAGCCGAGTGCCAGTCCGAGCCGCATCGACCGCCTCCCGTCGTCTTGCGCGCCGCCCGGCC
>NZ_JBPQTV010000210.1:0-11207 GCF_051386515.1 Streptomyces sp. URMC 123
GCCGAGGGGGCCCGGTGTGGGGGGCCGGGGCAATGGACATGCCCCCTCGGCGAGGCGCCGAAACCCGATACGGGGAGGGGGTACGGCTACGGGGCCGATGCCCGCCCTTCGGCCGCCGCGCGGTCGACCCTCACGGGGTCGGCGACCAGTGGCCGGTTCTCGCGGGGTCGACCCCCGCGCTGGCCGTCACTGCCCGGCCGCGTCGTCCTCGGGCTGCTCGTGGGCGTGCTTGAGCGCCATCCGCGCCTTGACGACCGCGCCGGTGTCGAGCGTCTTCCAGAACGCGTGGCCGCTGACCGCGAACGACAGCTCCAGCTTCCGCTCGCGCAGCCGGTCGACCTCCGCCTTCTCCTCGTCCGTCCACCCGGGCGAATCCGGCCGCTCCCTCGCGCGCCAGCCGTCGCCCTCCGAGAAGCCGGGCATCGGCTCGACGGACCACGGCAGCCGCGCCGACAGCTCCGCCAGCTCGGCGGTCACCTGGTGCAGCTCCTTCTGTGCGGCGAGGAGGTCATCAGGAAAGGGAAAGGATTCGGCCATGGGCATAGTATGCCCGTTCGATTTCGTCGCCCGGTGCTCACGACTCCTGGACGGGTTCCCGGAAGGATCAGGCCGATGTGCGGCCCGGCCGGGGCGGCCGCACGCTGGACGCATGACAGGACACCCGCCCGTCGTGGTCCACCCGCCCACCAGCGGCGGGCGCCGGGTCAGCGTCCGCGGGCACGACGTGGGCCGGGCGCTGCGCCCCGAGGACGTGCTGGAGTTCCTGCGCAGGGCCGGCCTGGAGGAGGGCGCGGCCGCCCTGGACGACCCGGAGCTGATCGAGTGGCGGGGCGGCGGCCCGGACCACTGGTCCGGCGGGTGAACAGGGGCCGGAGGGCGCCTCAGACGCCCACGGCCTCCTCCATCTCCTCCTCCGCCTCGGCCTCCGCCCGGGCGTGCCGGCCCCGCGTGACGGCGCGCTTCCGCCGCTCGTATCCGCCCGCGACGGCCAGCAGCGCCAGCCCGGCCAGCAGCCACAGCGCCAGCGTCAGCAGATGGCGCGGCAGCCCCGCGCCGCCGTCGAAGTAGAGGACGGAGCGGACGCCCTCCAGGAAGCCCGCGCCGTTCCAGAAGGAGTGCAGCGCGCCGAAGAAGCCGTTCTGGAGCTCGGGGCGGTACACACCGCCGGCGGTCGTGAAGTTGAGCATCACGAAGAGCACCATCATGCCCAGCGTGGTCCAGCGCTTGAGGAAGGTGTGCAGGCCGATGCCGATCGTGACGATGCCGGCGGAGTAGAGCCAGGCCATGGCCCAGACGGCGGCCTGGTCGTGGTCGACCACGTGGAACACGGGCCAGGCGACGACGATCCCGATGACGGCGACGACGAACGACGTGCCGAGCCCGACGAGCGCCCGCAGGCGCATGCTCAGCCCCGCGCCGGCCCCGCCGATCACCGCGACGCTGCCGTACGAGCCGATGCTCAGCGCGACCAGCAGGAAGAACAGGCCCTGGCCCGTGGGGTCGCCGCTGCCCGGCGGGGCGACGTCGGTGACCGTGAGCGGGGCGCCGTGCCCGGCGGCCACGGGGCGGAAGACCGCCTCCGCGGCCAGCGCCGAGGTGTCGGAGCCGGCCTTGGCGACGAGCAGCTCGGGGTGCGCGGCGTCCGGTACGTACGCGCCGACGAGCTCGCGGTCGCGCAGCCGGTCCTCGGCGGCGCTCCGGGAGGGCAGGGTGCTGACCTCCAGGGCGTCGCCGGCGCGGCTCTGCATCATCCGGGCCAGCGCGGGGGCCTCGGGCGCGGAGCCGACGACCGCGACCTTCAGATGGTGCGGTGCGGGGTGGTGGAACGCGCCTTCGTAGGCGAGCCCCATGCCCAGGCACATCAGGAGGGGGGTGAGCAGATGGACGACGACATGGCGGAGGGTCTGCCGTGTGCCGGGGGTGGTCATGCGCGAGCGGTCCTTGCCTTGCGGGTGGGGTGTCCTTGCGGCCCTGCCGTCCTCGCGGTCCCGGAGTCCCGCCGGGGCCGCTCGACGCGGTCCCGGGGCCTCGCCGGGGCCGGTGCGGTCCCGGTTCCGGTCCCGGTTCGCCGGGGTCGTGGCGGCGCGCAGGGCGATGGAGTGGGTTGGCAAATGCAACCAATATTGATGTACTATACACCCATGTCGCCGGACGTCACCTCTTCTCCCGCCGCCGGGCCGCACGGCCCCGGCCGGCCGCCGTCGCCCCGCGAGGCGCCCTCGCCCCGCGAAGGGGCGGTCCGGGCGATCGAACGCGAGCTGACGGCCTTCGCCCGCCGCGCGCGTGCGAAGGCGGCGGAGCTGCACCCCGGGCTGACGCTGGTGGCCTTCAGCATGCTCGACCTGATGGTCGAACGCGGCGGCTGTCGGGGCGCGGACCTCGCCGCCCACTTCATGCTCGACAAGTCGACCGTCAGCCGACAGGTCGGCGCCCTGGAGTGGCTCGGCCTGCTCGTCCGGGAGACCGACCCGGACGACCACCGCGGCCAGATCCTGCGCCCCTCGGCGGCGGGCCTGCGAGCGGTGCGCGAGGCCCAGGAGCGCCGCAGCCTGGCCTTCGCCGAGCGCTTCACCGACTGGGACGACGCGGACCTCGAACGCCTCGCCGGCTACCTGGAGCGCTACAACGCCACGGGCCGCCGCGGCTAGGCAGTGCCGGTGGTCGTTGGTCGGGGGCCCCGGCCCTTAGCCGCTCCGGGGCGGTACGGCCGGGCGCCCGGCCGGAGTGTGGTCGTGGTCAGGCCGCTGTCTTCCGCCAGGTGTCCAGGACGGCCCGGACGGCGCTGGAAACCTGTCCCTGCTGGCCGGCGTCGGCCCACTGGTGGGCGTCGTGCTCGCTGATCTGGACCGTCTGCCCGGCGGTGGTGGCGGTGAAGTTGTGCTGCCGGGTGAGACGGCCCGAGCCGGAGTGGTAGTCGAAGTGGCCGAGGTAGTCGCCGACCGCGGTCACGGTCAGGCCGGTCTCCTCGGCGACCTCGCGCCGCAGGGCTGCGATGAGCGTTTCGCCGGGCTCGACGCCGCCGGAGGGCAGCTCCCACAGGCCGCCGAGGTAGTCGTCGGCGGGTCGGTGCAGTAGCAGCACCCGGCCGGCGGGGTCGGCGATGACGGCGCCGACGACCGTCTTCTCGATGCCGTCGCGCGCGGCGGTGCGGGCGAGGTTGTCCAGAAGGTCGGGGGTGACGGTCGAGGGGGTCACAGCAGGTCCTTGGCGTGGGTGGCGACTTTGGTGATGGCGGTGGTGTAGGCGTCGGCGAGGTCGACGTCGTTCTCGTGGTGCCACACCGGCAGCTTCAGCGTCGCGGCGTGCACATGGTCGGATGCCGGGAAAGTGTCGGCGGGCTGGCGCTGGCCGTCAGCGTAGCCAGGCAGCAGGGCTCCGGGGGTCTGGAACAGCGGATGGGTGTGCAGCGGGCACGTCGAGCCGGGGACGTCAGCCTCGGTGGCCCCTTCGGCGTGGAGGGCTTCGAGGAACCGCTCGATGGGCAGGCCGCCGAGTTCGGCCGGCTCGTAGCGCAGCGGCAGCGCGTACCAGGACGGCCGGGCGGAGACCGGCACGTGCGGCACCCGGATGCCGGGCACGCCGTCCAGTGCCGTGCGCATCCGGGCTGCGACCGCCTGGCGCCCGGCCAGGTGGTTCTCCAGACGAGTGAGCTGGGTGTGGGCGAGGGCGGCGGCCAGGGGGTGGATGCGCAGTTTCAGGCCCATGCCGGTGACGGCGAAGCGCGCGAGCGGGTGGGTCGCGGGGATTTCCCGGCGGCACCGCTTGTTGTACTGGCCGTGCAGCAGCACCCGGTAGTACAGGTCGGTGTCGTCAGTGGCGACGAAGCCGCCTTCACCGGCGGACAGCGGCTTGGGCCCGTTGAGGCTGAACGCGGATGCCGTGCCGAAGGTGCCGGTGTGCCGGCCGTTCCAGGTGGCGCCGTGGGCGTGGGAGCCGTCCTCCAGCAGCATGAGCTCGTGGTCGTCGGCGAAGGAGATCAGCGCGTCCATGTCCTCGGGCAGCCCCCACAGGTGCACCGCGACGACGGCCTTCGTCCGGGCGGTGATACGGCGTGCGGCGTCCTCCAGGTCCAGCTGGCCGCGGTCGTTGATGTCGGCGAGCACGGGGTGGGCGCCGAGGTGGAAGAGTGGGGTGGCGGTGGCGTGGAAGGTGAGCGCCGGGACGAGGACCTCGTCGGCGGGGCCGATGCCGGCGGCCGCGTACATCGAGTGGAGCGCGGCCGTCCCCGTGCAGGTGGTCACCACGTGCCGGACGCCGAGGTAGGAGGCGAGGGCGTCCTCCAGGTCGGCGACGACGCCGGAGCGGTCCGGGATGGAGACGGCCGACTCCAGTTGGCGGGCCACGGCCTGACGGTCGGCCTCGGTGATCGGCGGCCACGTGAAGTGCGGGCCCGGGGCGGATACGGCCGGTGTTCCGCCGAGCAGGGCGAGCGGGGAGTCGTTCATGCCAGGAACTCCTTCGGGTCGGCGGGGCGGTGGCTGGCGGCGGAGGCGTAGGCGGCGGCCAGGAACGCGGCGTGCGGAAGGTGCTCGGCCGGGCCGGAGGGGTTGGCGGCGGTGCCGTCCAGGACACCGCGACCGCACCGGCAGCGGCAGGGGCGTTGCCGTGAGCCGCAACGCCGTTTGCATTCGGTGCAAAGCCCCTGTCCGCAGGCGGCCGGTGCCGCTACGGTGTGCGGCGGCGCACTCCCGGCGAGCGGGGGACGGTATGGACGCGGACGCGGCACAGCCGGCGGGGGACGGCAGCCTGGGCGAACTGATCCGGCAGGAGCGCAAGAAGCAGGGGCTGACGCTGGCGCAGCTGGGGAAGCGGACCGGCTACTCCGCCGCTCAGGTCTCCCGCTACGAACGCGGCATCTCGCCGCTGACGGACGTCACCGTACTGCGGCGCTTCGCCGACGCGCTCGGCATCGCGCCGCAGGTCCTCGGCCTGATCGCCGCTCCCGAGGTCCGGCACGGGCGCGCGATCGGCCCAACCGCCGCCTACCCGCGCTTTCCGCGCCCTAGGCTGGCGGGGACGGCTCGTCCAGGAGGCGGGGAGGATGCGGTGCGGCGCAGGAAGCTGCTGGCCAACCTCGCGGTCACGGCCGCCGCGGCCGTCGGCGCCCCCATCCTCCCGAGCGGTAGCAAGCCTGCCGGCAACGGCGCCGCTGTCGGCGAGGTCCTGGTCGCGCGCGTACGGGACGCCATGCTCGGCCTCCACCCCGACATCGCCGTACCGTCTCCGGCCTTCCTGCGTGCCGATCTGGCCCGGGCCTTCATCGACTTCCACGCCTGCTCCTACGGCAGCCTCGCCGTACGGCTGCCCCGTCTGATCTGCTTGGCCCACGCCCGCGCCACCGGTGAAGAGGCCAAGGACGACGGCCTGCTGGCCCATGGCTATCTGCTGGCGACCCGGATGCTGATCAAGCTCGACGAGCAGCAGCTCGGATGGATGGCCGCCGACCGCGCCCGCCAGGCCGCCGAAGCCGCCGGCGAACCCCTGCTCGTCGCCGAGGCCGCGCGACAACTCGCCGTTCTCGCCCGCAAAGCCGACTGGCATGAGCAGGCTCTGTCCATCGCCTTGTCGGCCGCCGACCTTCCCGCCCTGCGTGGCAGGGAGCCGACGCCGACGGCCCAGCGGGGCCTGCTGATTCAATCCGCCGCCTACACCGCCGCCCGCGCCGGCGACACCACGGGCATGCGCGAGCTGACCGCCGAGGCCGCCGCCATCGCCCGGAAGCTCGGCCCCGCCGCCGTGCTGCGCGACCACGGCGGCGGCTTCAGCCCCACCACCGTCCAGCTCCACCTCGTCTCCGCGGAGAACTCCGCCGGCGACCCCGCGGCCGCCCTCGCCGCGGCCAAGAAGGTGGCGCCCGGGAGCCTGCCCAGTACCGAGCGCCGAGCCCGCTACTACACCGACATCGCCACCGCATTCGCCCGCCTGAGCCACCGGGATGACTGCATCCGCGCCCTCCTGGCCGCCGAACACCACGCACCCGAGGAGACCCACGCCCGGCCCGCAGTGAAGTCCCTCGTCTCCGGACTGCTGCTCTCCGGACGGACCACCACCGAACTCCGCGGCCTCGCCGCCCGCGTCGGCGTCCTCACCTGAGCCCTGGCCCGGTTCCTGCCCCTCTTCGGCACCGCCCCCGTCCACGCCGCACGGACCGAACGGGCCGATCTCGCCCGGCTTGCCGGCCACAACCAGTGGTAGCACTCCCGAAAACGTCACCCTGAGCTACTTGTCGGTTCCTCGCCGTGCGTTGGCGGCGGGCGTACAACCCCTGTCCCTCCTCGCGCGTCTGATCCGCCGGTGCGCACTGATGTGCGTACCCGCTCGGCTCATCAGGAGGGACCCCCTTGGCTTCCGTACGCACCACCCGACGCCGTCTCGGCGCCTGTGTCGCCACCGTGCTCGCCGTGACGGTCGGCGCCGGCGTTCTGGGCTCGCCCGGGGCCGCGGCCGCTTCCGCTCCCGCTGCCGTCTCCGTGGCCGGAACCGCCGCCACCACCGCCACCGCCGCGGCGAACCTGCCCCTCGACGCCGAGATCGTCAGCACCGGTGACACCGGCTACCTCACGTCCCGCAAGGACGACTCCGGCGCCACGGTCCTGGAGTGGCGCGCGTACGCCGACGGCTCGGTGCTGCCGATCACCACCGGCACCGTGGGTCACGAAAGCCACTCCGACACCGTCGTCACCAGCGACGGCGGCAGCACGGTCTTCCTGCGGGACATGCGGGAAGGCGGCACCCTGTCCGCGTCCTTCGACCTCGCGGCCGAGTTCAAGCCCGGCGCGAAGCTCGTCGGCGTGGTCGGCGAGAACCTCTTCGTGAAGGTTCCGACGGGCACCGCGGACTACCACGAGCTGTGGCAGCTCACCCCGGTCGACGGCGTCGCCAGGAAGACGCTGCGCCTGGGCGGCGGCTACGGCCTCGACTTCAAGGTCGTCGCCGCCACGAGCGACGCCATGCTCCTGCTCAGCAGCAACCGGGTGTTCCCGAGCCCGGCGACGCGCAAGACCGAGTTCTGGCTGACGCGCAGGAACGTCGACCCGGACTCGGCCGTCAAGGAGGGCAGCAGCGCGAACACCGCCCCGTGGACCCACGCCTCGACGGGCGCCTTCAGCGCGGACTACGAGTCCTGGGTCGAGTACCGGAGCGGGGCCGCCACGCTCCGCGTGGAGGGGGTGTACGTCCACCGGACGTACACCCTGGACAGCTCCATGAGCGGCGCCGTCATCGCCGGCGTCCTCCAGGACACGCTGCTCTACGGCGTCCCGGGCAAGGCCGCCGACGAGACGCCGAGCCCGCTGTACGCCCGGAACGTCAAGAGCTCCACCGCCGCGCCGTACAAGCTCATGGAGCACTTCTCCAGCGTGGCCCACGCGCCGGACGGCGGCCTGCTCGTGCGCGGCGCCACGGCCGAGGCCGACGGGCTGTTCCGTATCTGGCCGGGGGACGACGGCCGCCCGACCGCCACGCTGGTGGCGGCCACGGGCCGGGTCCCGGCCGTCAAGGTGACCGAGTCGAAGGTCCCCACCGCGGTCGACCTGGAGAAGCCGGGCACCACCGTGCCGATGGAGTGGACGCTGTCCCGCGCCAACGCCACCGTGGACCTCACCCTCACCCACCCCGCCACCGGCACGAAGCTCACCCGGCGCCTGGCCCGGCCGGCCACCGGCAGCCGCTTCGCCTTCACCTGGGACGGCGTTCTCGACGGCATCAGCGCCCCCAACGGCGCCTACACCTGGCAGCTCACCGCCACCCCGGCCGACGGCGCCGGCGCCCCGGCGACCGCCTCCGGGAGCCTCCAGGTCTCGCGCCGGGCCAACCCGCACGACGCCAACGACAACGGCTCCACGGACGTCCTCGCGCGGGACGCCTCGGGCGTGCTGTGGCGGGACGACCTCTTCGACTGGCCGTCGGGCGACCGGGACACCACCGCCAAGCGGACGAGGATCGGCGCCGGCTGGCAGATCTACAACCGGATCGAGGCCACGGGGAACATCGCCGGTGCCCCGGCGGGCGACCTCGTGGCCCGCGACGCCTCCGGCGTCCTCTGGCTGTACCTGGGCAAGGGCGACGGCACCTTCGCGCCCCGCGCCAAGGTCGGCGGCGGCTGGCAGATCTACGACAAGATCACCGCCGGCAGCGACCTCACCGGCGACGGCCGGCCCGACCTCCTCGCCACCGACACCTCCGGCGTCCTGTGGCTCTACAAGGGCACGGGCAGCTGGTCCGCCCCCTTCGCACCCCGCACCCGGGTCGGCGGCGGCTGGCAGATCTACAACGAGATCACCGCCGTCGGCGACATCGTGGGCGGCACGGCCGGCGACCTCGTGGCCCGCGACACCTCCGGCGTCCTCTGGCTCTACCAGGGCAACGGCGCGGGCGACTTCACCACCCGCGTCAGGATCGGCGCTGGCTGGAACGCCTTCTCCCACCTCGTCGGCGCCGGTGACGTCACCGCCGACGGCCGCCCCGACCTGGTCGCGTACGGCCCGGGCGGCACGTACGTCTACGGCTCGACCGGCTCGCCGACGGCCCCGTTCAGCCGTCGGACGACCACCCTGTACGCGGGCGAGGGCACCGCGTTCAACCACATCGCCTAGCTACGGGGGCTCGCCCGCTGTCCCACGCGACGACCGGGGACAGCGGGCGGCGGGCCGTCACCGCCGGGCGGCTACGCCCCGCAGAACTCGCCCTTGAACACGTTCTCGAAGGGCGCCTCCTCGGTGAGCCAGTCACCGTTGATGTTGAAGGCGAGCGTGTGCCTGCCGTCGCGCGTGCTCGCCGCGCCGGTCAGGGAGCCCCAGACCACGCCGTCGTGGCCCCACACCTGCGTGCCGCAGGAGAGGGTCCGCTGGATGATGCCGAGGCCGTAGCGGTAGTGCTGGCCCGTCTCCACCGTCTGCAGCATCTGGTCCATCTGCCGCTGCGGCAGCAGCTTGCCGCGCAGCAGCGCCCCGAAGAAGCGGTTCAGGTCACCGCTGGTGCTGATCAGCTCGCCGGTGGCGCCGGACCAGCTGGGGTTGTACTCCGTGGCGTCGTGAACGGTCGGGCCCGGGTCGGGGACGTACAGCTTGGAGTAGCCGATCGGGTGCGGGCTCGGCAGCGTCGGCCGGGTGCCGGGGAAGGACGTCTCCCGCAGCCCCAGCGGCTTGATGACGCGCTGCTCGGCCTCCTTGGCGTAGGTGTTGCCGGTCACCTTCTCGATGATCATGCCGGCGAGGTTGAAGTTGGTGTTGGAGTAGTGCCACCCGGTGCCGGGCGCGAACAGCGGCGGGTACTTGGTGGCCATCGCCACCAACTGCTCGGGCGTCCTCGTCTGGTAGCGGTTCTTGAGGAAGCCCTCGCCGTTCATCGTCTGCTGCCACTCGGGCGTCTCGACGGTGTCGGCCACCCCGCTCGTGTGGTTGAGCAGCTGGCGTATCGAGATCTTGTTGCCGTCGTAGCCGTTGCCCTGGAGCAGGCCCGGCAGCTTGCTCTCGACCGAGTCGTCGATGTCCAGCTTGCCCTCGGCCTCCAGCTGGAGCAGGACGACGGTCATGAACGTCTTGGTGATGCTGCCCGCGCGGAAGTGGTCCTGGGCGGTGCGCTCGCGGCCGGTGGCCGTGTCGGCGGCGCCGGCCGAGCCGAACCAGGAGCCGGTGGGGGTGCGGGCCTCGGCGGCCACGCCGGGCATGCCGGCCTTGACGAGGCCGTCGAGCGCCTTCCGGGTCGCGGCGTGCGACCAGGTGTCGGCCGCCGGGGCGGAGGCGTACGGAGCGGCGGCGTGCGGAGCGGCGGCGTGCGGGGCCGCCGGGGACGCGGTGGCGGCGCCGGCCGTGCCCGCCAGGGTCGTCGCCCCGAGGGTGGTGGCGAGGGCCAGGCCGATCAGGCCGCGGCGCAGGCCGGTTGCGGATGACATCAGGTAACTCCCTTCGAACGGTGCGCATCTGATTACACGCCATCCGCGCGGCGCGGTGATCGGAAACGTGACGCATGCCGCATCGCGGGCCCGGGACCGTTCCCGCCGGCCGGCGGGCTTCACGCGGCCGTCGCCCACGGCCCGGCCGCCGGGCGTGCCGCCGCCCGGCGCCCCGTGGGGTCGCCGGGCGGACCGCAGGCTCCGGGCGGGATCAGACCGAGAGACCGCCGTTGATCTCGACGACCTGTCCGGTGATGTACGCGGCCCGCTCCGAGAGGAGGTACGAGACGAGGTCCGCGACCTCCTCCGGCGCGCCGGGCCGGCCCAGCGGGATGTGCTCCATCAGATGCCGGGTGGCGTCCTCCGTCAGCTGCGCCGTCATGTCCGTGGTGATGAGCCCCGGGGCCACGACGTTGGCGCGCACGCCGTACCGGCCGCACTCCTTGGCGAGCGAGCGGGTGAAGCCGATGATGCCCGCCTTCGACGCCGCGTAGTTGGTCTGGGTCGCGTTGCCGTTGATGCCCGCGACGGAGGAGAGGGTGACGATGGCCCCCTTGCGCCGCCGCATCAGCGGGAAGACGGCCGCGCGGCAGATGTTGTACGTGCCGTCGAGGTTGGTGTCGAGCACCTCCCGCCACTCCTCGCCGGTCATCAGGGCCAGCGGCCGGTCCCGGGTGACGCCGGCCGAGGTGACCACGGCCGCGAGCGGGCCGAGCTCCTTCTCGGCCGTGGTCACGAACTCCCGGGCCTGCTCGTGGTCGGCGACGTCGACCTGCCGGGCGAGCACCGCCGCGCCGGCCGCCGCGGCCGCCTTGACGGTGGCCTCGGCGGCGTCGGAGGAGGACCGGTAGCAGAAGGCCACGTCGTAACCGTCCTCGGCGAGCCGGGTCACGACGGCGCGGCCGATCCCGCGCGAGCCGCCGGTGACCAGGGCCACCGGCCGGCCCGTCGGCGGCGCGCCCGGCTCCGCGCGCCCGGTGCCGGTCGCGGCGCTCATGCGGGGGAGCCGCCGTCGACATGGGCCCGGACGAGCTCGCCGACCTTGCGGAACGAGCCCAGCTCGGCGAGTTCGGCGTCGTCGACCTTGACGCCGTAGCGCTCCTCCAGGCGGACGGCTATCTCCAGCGAGATCAGCGAGTCGACCTCCAGGTCCTCCTTGAAGCGCGCGTCGTCGGTGACCTCCTCGACGGGCAGTTCCAGGGCGCCGGCGACCAGGGCGCGCAGTTCCTCGAGGTCGAGAGCGGTACCGGTCTGAACGGACATGGCATTTCCTTTCGGGTGAATTGGGGCATGCGGGGGGCGTACGGGGGTGTGC
>NZ_JBPQTV010000211.1:0-11189 GCF_051386515.1 Streptomyces sp. URMC 123
GCCTTCGGCCGGGGGATGGGGTGGTGCTTCGCGCCGAGGGCGCGGGAAAACGAGTTCCGCCCCTTCGGGGGCGGGGAAGTGAGGCTTCGCCCCGAAGGGGGGGTAGGTCCCCGGCCTTCGGCCGGGGGGAGTGCTTCGCGCCGAAGGCGCGGGTGAAGATCCCGCCCCTTCGGGGCGGAGAACTGGGGCTTCACCCCGAAGGGCGGGGTGTTTTCCCCGGCCTCCGGCCGGGGATGGGGGAGGCTCCGCGCCGAAGGCGCGGGAAAAGACCCCGGCCTTCGGCCAGGAAACGGCGACGGTCACGTCGCGGACAACCCACAACGTGGACGTCACGCAAACCCGCCCGGAGGGCGAACCTCACGGACGACCCACAACGTGAACGTCGCGCAACCCGCCCGGAGGGCACCCGCACGTCGGACAGAGCGAAAGGTCGAAAAGATGACGCATCGCGGATGGATACGGCGGCACGCCGCCACCCCCCGCGCCCCACGCCTGACATGCTTCCCGCACGCCGGCGGCGGCGCCAGCTTCTACCAGGCGTGGGCCACGGCCCTCGCCCCGGGGACAGAGGTCCTCGTCGTGCAGTACCCGGGCCGCGAGGACCGCTTCCACGAGCCGCTCGTGAGCGACATGGCCACCCTCGCGGACGCCGTCGTCGCGGAGTTGCCGCTGTCGGCGGACGACCCGCTCGTGCTGTTCGGCCACAGCATGGGCTCGGCCGTGGCGTACGAGGTCGCCCTCCGCATCGAGCGCGCGTGTCCCGGCGCGCTGGCCCGGCTGTGCGTGTCGGGCCGCCCCGCCCCGCACGCCGCGGCCCCGTCGGCCGTCCATCTGCTGCCGGACGACGAGCTCGTGGAGCAGTTGCGGGGGCTGGCCGGCACCTCGGACGCGATTCTCGACAGCCGTGACTTCCGCGCGCTGTTCCTGCCGGCGATCAGGAACGACTACCGCCTGATCGAGACGTACCGCCCGGCGCCGCCGGCCGACGGCGCCGGCTTGCTGAGCGCCCCGGTGACCGTGCTGTACGGGGCGGACGACCCGCATCTGCGCGACGGCGGGGCGCAGAGTTGGCGCGAGGTCACGCGGGGCGCGGTGGAGTGCCGGTCGTTCACCGGCGGTCACTTCTATCTGGTGGAGCACCGGGCGGAGGTCGTCGCGGAAGTGGCACGCCACCTGCGGGCCTCGGGCGCGCCCGCCCGGCGCTGACAAGCCCCCCGCCGGAACGCCGCACGCCGAAACGCCCCACACCAGAACACCTCGCCCGGAAACACGATCCGCTCACGCCGCCGGGCCACGCCCGGCAACCGCCCCGACGATGCCGATCTCGTAGGCGAGGATCACCGCGTCCACCCGGTTGCGCAGCACGAGCTTGCGGCAGATGCGGTTGAAGTGGGACTTGACCGTCGCCTCCGAGAGGAAGAGCTCGTCCGCGATCTGCTGGTTGGTGAGGCCCTGCGCCACCAGGCGGAAGATCTGGAGCTCGCGCGGGGTGAGCCGGTCGAGCTCGCCGGCGGGCCGGCGCCCGGCGGCCGACTGGCACGTGCAGCGCAGCCCTTCGAGGACCTGGCCGGTGATGCGGGGGGTGAGGGCGACGCCGCCCTCGGCCACGGCCAGCACGCCGGCGACGATGTCCTCCGACGCCTCGTGCTTGTCGAGGAAGCCCCGCACCCCGGCCCGTACGGCGCCCAGCGCGTAGCCGGCGAGCGGTCCGCCCTCGGAGGCGAGCAGCACCACGCCGGCGCCGCGGTCGGCGGGCCCGGCGCAGAGCGCGCTCACCACGTCGAGCACATCGGGCCCGGGCAGGTCCGCGTCCATCAGCACCACGTCGGGGCGGTGCAGCCGGGCCAGGTCCAGCAGGGAGTGCCCGTCGCTCGCCTCGCCCAGCACGCGGAACGCCGGCTCGGCCTCGAACAGCGCCCGCAACCCCCTCCTGACGAGGGGCTGTTCGTCGCCGAGGAGCAGCCGCACCCGGCCGTCCCCGCACTCCTGTCCGGCCACGTCCCTCGGCCGCGGCTGGGGCGGGACCGCGTCCATGCGCTCCGCCGGCCGGCAGGAGGGCGCCGTACGTCCTTCCCCGTTGCCGCGGAACCGTCCGAGTACTCCGCCCATCGCACTTGCGCCACCCATGGCCAAGAACCCCCGATCAGACGAGACGTCGTATACGAGTCGGACGCTTCGCCGCGTCACACGGCGGCGTCGAACTGTGATCAGCGCCAGGGTATGCGAGACATGTCCCAGGCCACGAGATCGCGGCGTTCCCGGGGTGAAGATTGGCGTGAACTGCCTTG
This sequence comes from Streptomyces sp. URMC 123, assembly GCF_051386515.1. Classification (NCBI taxonomy): domain Bacteria; kingdom Bacillati; phylum Actinomycetota; class Actinomycetes; order Kitasatosporales; family Streptomycetaceae; genus Streptomyces; species Streptomyces sp. URMC 123. The sequence goes on from NZ_JBPQTV010000211.1 coordinate 2,289, forward strand.
GCCCGCCTGGCGTGCTGCGATGAAGACATGTACGGCTCACCACCGCCGTGCGGGGCTTATCCCTCAACGTCGTCATGACAACCGTTATCACGCGCATCTCGACCATCACTATTCAGCCACGACGGCCCGGCCCACCGGCACCGTCCAACGTGAGTCAGAATCACTACCAAAGCCACCTCTCAGTCATTCCCGCCCGACGCCGCGAACGCCGACAAAGGGCGCCGGAACGCAGAAAACGGCGGTGGGGAGCGAATGCTCCTCACCGCCGTCAGACTGCCGTGGCGGCCCTCGAAGGACCGTCGAAGCGCCCGTCGGGGCGTTCAGGCGCGCCGTGGCTCGCCGGGCGTCAGGCCCACTGCACCGAGCGCAGCGCGGCGCGGTCGATCCCCCCGTCCTCGGTGAGCGGGAAGGTCTCCAGCAGGACGATCCGGCCGGGCATCGGCCGTCCCAGCCGCTCGCGCACGTGGTCGCGCAGCTTCGCCGGCCGCAGGTTCTCCACCCGCCCGTACCAGGGGTCGCTCACATGCCGGCGCGGCGGCGCGGGTTCGGTGGGGAACCGGATGTCCGGCGCCGGGGCGGCCGGGTCCTCGTGGCGGACCAGCGCCACGTCGAAGGCGCCGTCCGGCAGCGACCGGGCCCAGCTGAGGCGGACGGTGTAGGGCAGCTCGTCGCCGAGCGCCCAGATCTCCTCGGGGTCCACTGCACCCGCCGCGGCGGCCCGCGCCGCCGCGACCGCCTCGCCCGCGGTGGCGGGCCCGTCGGGGCGGGTGAGCAGCTCGGCCGCGAGGTGGTCGGCCAGCGTCCGGGCGTTGGCCACGCCCAGCAGCCCGATCGCGTCCGGCCGCTCCTCGGTGAGCAGGCGCCGCAGCGCCGCGGCGTCGGGGCGGCTCTCGTCCCAGGGCCGCCAGTCGGACACGGTGGCCTCGCCGCCCGGGGACTTGTCGAGCCGGATGACCACATCGAAGCGGAACCGGTTCATCTCGGTCGGCCGGCTGCCGCGCTTGGGCAGGACCGCCACATGCGCCACCCGGGGGAAGCGGCGCGGCAGATCGGTGAAGTAGCCGGGGTCGATGAGCAGTTCCGTGCCGGTGCAGCAGCGGCGCTCGACGAGCGACTGCACCTTTTCGCGCGGGGCCCGCTCCGGGGCCCGGGACAGCTCGATGCCCGCGTAGAAGGCCCGGTTGAGCGCGGTGGGCCGGATGTCGCCGACGAACAGGAAGCCGCCCTCGTCGACCACGTCGACGGCCTGGCCGATCACCCGGTCCAGATAGCTCTCGTCCGGGAAGTACTGGGTCACCGAGTTGGCGATGAACCCGTCGACGTCCCCCGCGGTCACGGGCCCCAGGTCGTCGGCCGGGGCCTGGAACAGCTCCAGGTGGGCGGGGGGTTCGCCGCCGAAGGCGGCGCGGATGCGGGCGACGGCGCGCGCGGAGATGTCGCCGGCCCAGTAGCGCTCGGTGTCACCGACGAGCCGGTGCAGCAGCATGCCGGTGCCGCAGCCGACCTCCAGCAGCCGCCGGGGGGACAGGGCGCGAATCCTGGCCACCGTGCCGTCGACCCAGGCCCGCATGTCGTCCGGGCCGAGCGCGTCGCCGGTGTAACTGCTCAGCCAGCCACGGGTGTCGAAGGTGGCGTCGTCCGGCTCGGGCTGGCCGTAGACGTGGTCGTAGACCCCCTGCCACTCGTCGACGTACTGCTGTCCGAGGGCGGCCCCGTCGTCGACGACGGCGTCGTTGCGGCGCGGCATCACATAGGCCGCGCAGGCCCATGAGCCGTCGTCGCGGGTGTCGACGAGCACGGCGCAGCGGTCGACGCCCGGGTGCGAATCCAGAATCCGCTCGAGTTCCTCACCGTTCGGCGCGTCGCCGGATATCCCGGGCCCGGGAGCGGACATGCGCGTCTCCTTTTCCTGGTGCTGCGTGGGGCCGCCATGCTAGCGACCGCCGCTGCCGCCCGAAAGACATTCCATTCGCCGTGTGCTCCCCCATGCACCCAGGGGTGCACGCCTTCTCGCGGTATTCCACTCCTGGTTGCACCGCGCAGTGGGTACCCAGGTTGGAAGACCGATTCCGGGCCCGCTGGTAGCGTCCTCGCCGTCCGATGCCTTTGGCGCGGGATGCGGCATCAGCGAAAGAGCTACCGTCGGGGTGAGACCACCATGTCAGAGTCTGTGATCGGCGAAACCCCGTCCTGGGGCACGGAATGCATACGGGAATTGAGAGAAACTCTCCTGTCGGAGGAATCCCCCTTCCCCTGCACATTCGCCGTGTCCGGGATCAAGCGGAACACCCTGCGCTTCGCATTCGTCGACGATCTCGACGACGAGCGCGCCTGGGAGCCGCTCCCCGGAATTCTCTCCGCGTATCTGCGCGACTTCCGGCGGCTGGGCCGGGAGACGTCGCTGGTCGTCTTCTTCCGGCCCGAGGCCGCGCCGCGCCGGCTGCCGGAGTACGAGGAGAGGTTCTGGGCGGTCCTGCGGCATCTGCACGAGCGGGACCCGGAGCCGTGGCCGGCCGGGGTGCCCACCGACACCGACGACCCCTGGTGGGAGTTCAGCTACGGGGGCACGCCCATCTTCGTCGTCTGCAACACCCCGGCGCACCGGATGCGGCGCAGCCGGCACAGCCCGGGGTTCTTCATCACCTTCCAGCCCCGCTGGGTGTTCGAGGGGCTGGGCGCCGACACCCCGCCCGGCGCGGCGGCGCGGCGCACCATCCGCAAGCGGCTGAGCCGGTTCGACGCCGTGCCGCCCTCGCCCGCGCTGGGGTCCTACGGGGACCCGGACAACCGCGAGTGGCGGCAGTACTTCCTCCCCGACGGCCCCCGGGCTCATGGGGTGGCGGAGCGCTGCCCGTTCCACCACACCGGTGCGGAGGCCGTCGTGGCCGGTCAGGCGACGGGGTTCGACAGCACCAGCCGTTTGACGCCGAAGACGGTGGGCGACTCGTAGTACACCGGGGCCTCGGCGAAGCGCAGTTCCTTCGCCCGCTCCAGCAGCTGCGACAGCGCGATCCTGGCCTCCATCCGGCCCAGCGGCGCCCCGATGCAGAAGTGGATGCCGTGGCCGAAGGACAGGTGGGGGTTGGGGTCGCGGGTGATGTCGAAGGTCTCGGGGTCGGTGAACACCCGCTCGTCGTGGTTGGCCGAGAACACCCAGGAGGCCACCATCACATCGGCGGGGATGTCCACCCCGCCGAGGGTGGTGGGCCGGGTGGTGAGCCGGTAGGCCAGCGGGGCGGGCGGGCTGTACCGCAGCACCTCCTCCAGGGCGCCGGGTACGAGCGCGGGGTTCTCCCGGAGCGCGGCGGCGGCCGCCGGTTCCTCGTCCAGCCGGATCAGGGCGTTGCCGAGCAGCAGCGTGGTGCTGATGTGGCCGGCCAGCAGCAGCATGAGGGTGATGGCGAAGATCTCGGTCTCGCTCAGCCGCTCCCCCTCCACCTCGGCGGCCACCAGCCGGCTGAGCACGTCGTCCCCGGGGTGCCGGCGCCGGTGGGCGGCGTGGTCGAGGATGTACGACTGCATCTCCAGCAGCAGTTCGGCCATCGACTCCGGGAGCTGGAGCCGGGCGGCGTCGACGGCGCCCGCGTCGTGGTTGGCGGAGACCAGGGCGTCGGCCCAGCCGCGGAACATGGCCTGGTCGCCGGCCGGCACGCCGAGCAGCTCGGCGATGACGACGACGGGCAGCGGGTTGAAGAAGCCGGCCACCATCTCGACCTCGGCACGGCCCGCCATGGCGTCCAGCAGCCCGGCCGAGATCCGGTCGATCTTCGGTTCGAGTTCCCGCACGGCGCGCGGAGTGAGGGCCTGGCTGACGAGCCGCCGCAGCTTGTGGTGGCGCGGTGGGTCGGTGACGCTCAGGTGCCCCTCCAGGAGGTTGGGCACGGGCCGCTCCCCCGGCGCCACCTCGACGGGGCTCTCGGGCGCCGGGATCAGCCGGCCGAAGTCCGAGGAGAAGGTCTCCGGGTCCTTCAGCATCCGCTGGGTCTCGGCGTGTCCGAAGACCTGGCAGGAGCGGGTGGCCTCGTCCCAGAGCACCCGGTTGCGCGCGCGGTTCGCGGCGAGCCACCCGCGTAAGGCCCGGCCGCCGTCGGCGGTTGTGGGAGGCGGGCTGATCGCGGCTTCCGTCATTTCCTTCACCCATTTCCTGTGTGCCGTTCCACCGGCCTCTTTTGTGCGGGGTGTCACCCGTCACCGGATTTTCCCGTCGCCGTCGAGTCCGGCGCGACCGGTCGGTGAGGGCCACCTTAACCACGTGTCGGTCTCTTGCACAGGCCACTGTCCGGTCGCCTCCGACCAGCGGTGAACCTCGGGTGGCGGCCGGCCGGCACCGATTCAACTCACGGTTTCAGAACGGGTTCCAACTCCGGTTGGACGACGGCTGTCGGGCCCGCTTGTTAGCTTCGAGTCCGCTCGGGTCGCGTGCGAGCAGTGTGCGCCACCACCGCCGGTGCGGAAGAAGGGGAAACACCATCGATGAGCCCTGTCTCGCGTATCAAGAGCAGGCCGGACGATCCCAATGAGGCAGTGCGGTCCTATGCCGCCAACTCGGCCTTCCGAAGCGCCGAGGCCATGGAATTGGTCAATGAACAGAATCCGTTCCGCCGGCCGGTCCGCCCGCACGATCTCGGTTTTCTGGACTACGGGAAACCGCTGGCCGCCGGCGATGTGCTGAAGCTCAGCGGATTGCTGGGCCACCGCATGCTGCGCAATGTCTACGACGCCGACCTGCTGTTCCTGCCCGGCCCCGCCGGCCATCCGAGCCGCACCGACGCGGCGGCCTTCTACTCCGCCGAGAACCGCCTGCTGGGCCGGCGCGCCGCGGCCGTGCTGGAGCACCACCTCTTCGACTGGCTGTCCGAGGGCCGCGAGCCGCTGCCCGGCGGTGGGGCGCGGGGGCTCGAGGAGCGGGTCCTGGGCGTCTTCGAGGAGCGGCGCAGCCGCCCGTCACGGGCGCTGGAGGTGGCGCTCGGCGCCCGGCACCGCGCGGACGCGGCGGCCTTCGCCCTGGTCCAGCTCACCGCGGTGCGCCCGGCGGTGCACAGCGCGGTGGGCCGGAATCTGATCGGCGACTACGACGCCGCCCACCCCACGCTGCGCCATCTGCTGCTGGAGGACTTCCGGGAGCGGGCGGACCGGGCCGAGGACTACCGCGCGCTGCTGGCCGGCGCGGGCCTGTCCGACGACCCGTACGCCTACTGGCAGTTCTTCCTCTCCTCGTCCCTGGCGGGCGCCAACCACCTGCACCGGCTGGCGCACGACCACGAGCGGGTGCTGGAGTTCCTCGGCGCCTGGGTCCACCACCGGATCGACGAGTCCGTCACCGCGGCCGGCCACGCGGAGCTGGTGCGCGAGGGCTTCGGCATCGAGCGCCCGGGGTACTTCGCCGACGCCCGCGAGACGACCGGGCAGGAGCTCGTCGAGCTGACCCGCGCCCTGCTGGCGCCGCTGCTGGAGCGGTTCGGGGGGCAGGCCCTGGAGTCGTTCCACACCGGGTTCGAGGACGCCCGCCGGCTGGCCCGGGTGGCCGACGAGGACCTCGCCGTCCAGCTGGACTGGGCCGACCGGCTCGACGAGTACAAGGCCAAGGCCGAGAAGCTCGAACACCGCATCCGCACCGAGCACATCGAGGTCGACCTGGAGACCTTCGTGGAGTCGTCCGAGGAGACCTCCACCACGCATGTGCACGACGACCACCGGCTGGTCGTGGTCGAGGTGGGCCAAATGCACTTCTGGAACAACGTCGGCCAGCGCATCCCGATGTCGGAGGGCGACAAGCTGCTGATCCCCGCCGAGCGGCTGCACGGCTCGGTGGTGCTCTCCGGCACCTGCACCTACCACCAGCCCGTCATCCCCGAGGACATGCTGCGCTCGGTCTAGCGGCCCGCTGCCCGCCACCCCCCACCCCGCGCTTTTCGAAGGACTTCCGGTGAGAGACGAACAAGGCGACGACCGGTACCGCGTGGTCGTCAACCACGAGGAGCAGTACTCGGTGTGGCCGGCGGACCGCGAGATGGCCCCCGGCTGGCGGGACGCGGGCGTGGCCGGCACCCGTGACGCGTGCCTCCGGCACATCGAGGAGGTCTGGACCGATATGCGGCCCGCCTCCCTGCGGCGCCGGATGGCGGAGGCGGGGGCGGGGGCGGACGGCCGATGACCCGACACGAGGGCGCCGGCACGGCGGCCACCGCGGGGCCGGCGGCCGAAGAGACGGCTGCCGGCGAGACGGTGGCCGGCGACGGCGACGCGCGCATCGCGGTCGTCGGCCTCTCCGGCCGCTTCCCCGGGGCCGGCTCCCCGGAGGAGTTCTGGCGCGTCCTGCGGGCCGGCGAGGAGACCCACACCACGTTCACCACGGAGCAGCTGCGGGCCGCGGGGGTGCCCGCAGAACTGCTCGACGACCCGGCGCTGGTGCGCCGGCGCCCCGTGCTGGCGGGCGCCGACCTCTTCGACGCCGCGTTCTTCGGCTGTACGCCGCGCGAGGCGGAGCTGATGGACCCGCAGCAGCGGCTGTTCCTGGAGTGCGCCTGGGAGGCGCTGGAGTCGGCCGGGTACGACTCCGAGCGGTTCGACGGCGCGATCGGGGTGTTCGGCGGCGGCGGGCCCACCTCGTACTGGCACCGCCACCTCGCGGCCAACCCCGCATATCTGCGGGAGGTCGGCGAGTTCCAGGCGCTGCTGGGCAACGAGAAGGACTTCCTGGCGCCCCGGGTCTCGTACAAGCTCGATCTGCGCGGCCCGAGCGTGAGCGTGCTCAGCGGCTGCTCGTCCTCGCTCGTCGCGGTGCACCTGGCGGCGCAGAGCCTGCTGAGCGGCGAGTCCGACCTGGCGCTGGCCGGCGGGGCCACGGTGTACTTCCCGCAGCAGGCGGGCTATGTGCACACCCCGGGCGGGGTCAACTCCCCGGACGGGCGCTGCCGGGCCTTCTCGGCGGACGCCGACGGCACGGTGCCCGGCGACGGCGTGGGCGTGGTCGTGCTCAAGCGGCTGGCCGACGCGCTCGCCGACGGCGACCGGGTGCACGGTGTGCTGCTGGGCACCGCGGTCAACAACGACGGCGCGCACAAGGTGGGCTTCACCGCCCCCAGTGTGCGCGGCCAGGCGGAGGTGATCGCGGAGGCGCTGGCGGTGGCCGGGGCGGAGCCGGAGTCGATCTCCTATGTGGAGGCGCACGGCACCGGCACCTCGCTGGGCGACGGCATCGAGATCGCCGCGCTCACGGAGGCGTTCGCCACCGAGAAGCGGGGTTACTGCGCCATCGGCACCCTCAAGCCGAACATCGGCCACACCGACACCGCGGCCGGCGTGTTGGGGCTCATCAAGGTGCTGCTGTCGCTGCGCCACGAGGAGATACCGCCGAGCATCAACTGCCCCGAGCCGCACCCGGGGATCGACTTCCCCGGCACGCCGTTCCGGGTCGCCACCGAGGCGCTGCCCTGGCCGCGGGGCGGCGAGCCGCGGCGCGCGGGCGTGAGCTCGTTCAGCGTGGGCGGCACCAACGCGCACGTGGTGGTGGAGGAGCCGCCGGTGGAGGAGCCACCCGCGCCGGCCCGCCCGGTCCAGCTGCTGGTCCTCTCCGCCCGCACCGACACCGCGCTCCAGCACGCCGGCGCGGCCCTCGCGCGGGCGCTGCGCGCGGAGGACGGCCCCGGCCTGGCGGACGCCGCCCACACGCTGCGGACCGGCCGCCGCCGGTTCGCCCACCGGATGGCCCTGGTGTGCCGGGACCGCGCGGAGGCGGTGGCGGCCCTGGAGGGCACGGGCATCACGCCGGTGTCCGTGGGGCGCGCCGACCCCGACGCCCCCGGCCCCGGTTTCCTCTTCCCCGGGCAGGGCGCCCAGCGGGTGGGCATGGGGCGCGGGCTGTACGCGACCGAGCCCGGCTACCGCGCCGTCGTCGACGAGTGCGCGGAGCTGCTCGCCCCGGAGCTGGGCGAGGACCTGCGCGCGACGCTCTTCCCCGAGCCGGCCGACGCCGAGCGGGCCGCGGAGCGGCTGGCGGCCACCCGGCTGGCGCAGCCGGCCCTGTTCGTCACCGAGTACGCGCTGGCCCGGCTGCTGGCCGACTGGGGCATACGGCCGGCGGCGATGCTCGGGCACAGCGTCGGGGAGTTCGTCGCCGCGTGCCTGTCGGGGGTCGTCGCACTGCCGGACGCGCTGCGCCTGGTGGCCCTGCGCGGCGCGCTGGTCCAGCGGTGCGCGCCCGGCGCCATGGCGGCGGTGCCGCGGGGCGAGGAGCGGGTCCTGGAGCTGCTCCGGGAGCACCCGGACCTCTCCGTCGCGGCCGTCAACAGCCCGTCCCAGACGGTCGTCTCCGGGCCGGCCGAGGCCGTGGAGCGGCTGGTGCGGCGACTGGCCGACGAGGGGGTGGAGGCCCGCCGGCTGCGCACCGCGCACGCCTTCCACTCGGCGCTCCTCGACCCGGTCGTCGAGGAGTTCGTGGCGGCCCTGCGGGAGGTACGGCTGCACTCCCCCGCCGTCCCCTGGCTGTCGAACGTCACCGGCACCTGGATCACCGCGGAACAGGCCACCGACCCCCGCTACTGGGGGCGGCACCTGCGCGAGCCGGTGCGGTTCGCGGACGGGCTGCGCGCCCTGCGGGAGGCCCCGGGCCGACCGCTGGTGGAGGTCGGGCCCGGCGCCACGCTGCGCGGTCTGGCCGCGCAGGGCGCGGGCCGGGGCCCCGGGGGCGCGGGAGCGCCCGCGGCGCCGGCCGGCCCCGTGGTCGCCACGCTCGGCTCGGACCACGCCGCGGCCGACGGCCGGCCGGTGCTGGAGGCCGTGGGGCAGCTGTGGACCCGGGGCGTGGGCGTGGACTGGGAGGCGTTCGCGGCCGACGAGCGGCGCCGGCGGGTGCCGCTGCCGACCTACCCCTTCGAGCGGCAGCGGTTCCTCGTGCCCCTC
>NZ_JBPQTV010000212.1:0-11114 GCF_051386515.1 Streptomyces sp. URMC 123
CCCTCATCCCCCTCATCCGGTTCCCCCTCTCCGGCCGCCCCCATCCGGTTCCGGGACCCACAGCTCGGCAGGGACTCCTTCATCGACACCGTCCTGGTGCGGTGCCCGAGGTGTGCCGGGGTGGCCCATGTCGTCCAGGGTCCGGCTCCGACCCGCGCCGTCGAGGGGCCCGTGGTCTCCGCGCGCCACCGCCTCGTCTGCCGCGGCTGCGGCCTGTCACGGCAGTCCGAGAAGAAGGGCGTCAGCTTCCGCTTCCGCTGGGGCCCGGAGGGACCCACGGACCCGTACGTCGAGGTGCCGCTGTGGCTGCTGGCCGAGACGCGCCACGGCCGGCTGTGGGCCTACAACCTGGAGCACCTCGACCTGATCCGCCGGTTCGTCCGGGCCCCGCTGCGCGAGCGGGCCCCCTGGTACGAGCCGGGCCGGAAGATGACGCTCGTCGCCCGCCTGCCGGCGTGGGTCAAGCGGGCGAAGAACCGCACGGAAGTGCTCCGCGTCATCGACCGCATGCGGGCGTCGGTCCCGAACTGACCGCCGTGGCCCGCCGGCGCGGAGTGTCCGCGACGGGCTCCAGGACGCCGACGGGTTCCGGGAGCCGGGCGTGACGGCGGGTCATGGGGCGCGGCGGTCCGGGGGTCCAAGATCAATTCGGGTGCCCGCGTGACCTCCCGGTTGTTAAGGTTTGCCCGCATCACCAGGAGGGCTCACGATTTCCGTCGGCTCGGGGGAATCGTGCCCTCTTGCCGCCCTCCCTCGCACCCGCGGACATCACGCGCGCACACCACGCGCGGGAAACACCCTGCCAGGAGGGCACATGACCCACTCCCCCGCATCGGGCATATCTGGATACTCCCGGCGGTCCGGGCGGCTGCTGACCGGAGCCATCGCGCTCGGTCTCGCGGTCACGGCCGGCCCGCTCGCCGTGCCCGCCGCGGCCGGCACCACCGGCACCGCCGCCGGCACGGCCACCGCCGCGACGACCGGCACCACCACCGCCGTACCCGCGGCCCTCGCCGGTCCCGCCGCCCCCGCCCAGGCACCGCGGATCACCCCCGGCTCCGAGATCGTGAGCGCGGGCACCACCGGCTTCCTCTCGGTCGACGCCCGGCACAAGGTGCTGTGGACGCGGTACGCCGACGGCGTGACGACCGAGCTGGCCGAGGACTACGGCCAGTTCACGCTCACCACGGACCACGGCACCGCGTCCGACACCGTGGCGCTGGGCAACAACGCGTACATCGGCGTCTCCGACAAGATCACGCTGCGCGACATGGCCTCCGGGAAGTCGACCCTCGTCGATCTCACCCGGTACGGCTACCGCTACGCCGGCACCGTCGGGGCGTGGGTCGTGGCCGTGCGCGACACCGAGCCGGGGGGCGCCGAGGAGGCTCACCTGCTGGGGCTGGTCGGCGGGGAGCTGACGGACCGCACGGTCAGCGGACTGCCCAGCACGGCGCGCGACATCGACGCGGTCGCCGGGGCCTCGGGCGCGGTCCTGCTGCGGTATCAGCTGAGCGCGACGGACACGGGGCTCCTCGACCACGCGGTGGTGGACCTGGAGTCGGCCACGGTGACCACCGCCCGGGGCATGGTGAGCGGCCGCTACGCCGCGACCGCCCTGTCCGCGACCCACATGGCGTCCGCCGGCCGGCTGTTCGACGGCGACGACCGCGTGCGGCTGGCCGTGGCGACGCGCGGCGCCGAGCCGCGGACCTGGTCCATGGATCTGCCCGGCGTGTACGACCCGATGGTCGGGCTCGTCGGGAAGTGGGCCCTGTACGGCAGCCGCATGAAGGTCACCCAGGGCTCGGACGCCAAGGACATGGCGTTCAGGGCCGTCCCGATCGGCGGCGGCGCCCCCCGCACCGTGCTGGACCACGCCACCTCGCTCGCACCCGCGCCGGACGGCTCGCTGCTGGTGACGGGCGGCACGGTGGAGCACGGCGAGGGCGTCTACCGCGTCACCGCCGGAGCCGACGGCGCGCCGGTCGCCCAGCTGGTCGCGAGCACCGGTGAGCCCACGAAGGTCACCGTGCTCGACGCGAGCGTCCCGGCCGTGGCCGAGCTCGACAAGGGGCCGTGGCGGCCGCGCTGGCTGCTCTCCCGCGTCAATGTCGAGGTGACCCTGACCCTGCGGCACACGGCGTCGGGCGCCCAGCGGGAGCTCTCCTCCTACCCCGACCGGCCGGACACCGGCGCGGACTGGGTGGCCCCGGAGTGGGACGGCCTGCTCCGCAAGGACGGTGTCGGCCTGGCCGCCCCCAACGGCGCCTACACCTGGACGCTGAGCGCCAGGCCCCTCAACGGCATCGGCCCCGACCTGACGCGGAGCGGCACCTTCACCGTGTCGCGGGGGCCCGCCCCGCACGACTACACCGACAACGGGTCGCCGGACCTGCTGGTGCGCGACGAGGCGGGGTGGCTGTCGCGCCAGGACACCTTCCACGACCCGGCCGACCCGCGGTTGCGGAGCCGCGGCGAGGAACTGATCGGCCGCGGCTGGGAGATCTACGACCGCATCGTGGCCGCCGGGAACGTGGCCGGCGCGGCGACCGCCGATGTGGTGGCCCGCGACACGGCCGGCGTGCTCTGGCTGTACCTCGGCAAGGGCGACGGCACGTTCGACACCCGGGTGCGGATCGGCTCCGGCTGGGAGATGTACGACCGGATCACCGGGGGCGGCGACGTCACCGGTGACGGCCTCGGCGACGTGCTCGCGCGCGACCGCGCCGGGGTGCTCTGGCTCTACCGGGGCACGGGCAGCTGGAAGGCCCCGTTCGCGCCGCGGGTGCGCGTCGGCTCGGGCTGGGACATGTACAACGAGATCACCTCGGTCGGCGACGTGGCCGGCGCGCCCGGCGGTGACCTGGTGGCCCGCGACGCGGCCGGCGTGCTCTGGCTGTACCTCGGCAAGGGCGACGGCACGTTCGACAGCCGGGTGCGGATCGGCTCCGGCTGGGACGCCTACCGGCAGATGGTCGGCATCGGTGACGCGAACGCCGACGGCCGGGCCGACCTCTTCGTCACCGCGCCGGACGGCAACTCGTACGTCTACCGCGGTACGGGGAACTGGCGGGCGCCGTTCGCCCCGCGCGAGCTGACGGACGTGGACACCCCGACGTACAAGACGATCGCCTGAGCACGATCGCCCGAGAGGCCCTCTGCGCCTGTTCCGCCCGCCGTTCGGGGGCGGAACAGGCGGCACGGGCGGAACAGACGGCACGGGCCGCGGCCGGAAGGGCACCGCTGTCACGCACCGCCGTCACGCATCACTGTCACGCACCGCTGACAACTCACGCTCCGGTGGCTACACTCAGTAGCGATGACCGCCGTGTCCGGGCCCGGACGTTCCGGACGTTCACGGGCGCGCCCGGGTGCGGAAGGGCGACGGTGACACCAGGGGGTGGACATGAACGGTGGCGAGGCGCCGGCTCTCGCGGTGGGGCGCGACTTCTGGGACCAACTCCCCTTCGACGTCCGCGGCGACGCCTACCGCGCCGACCCCTACCCCTTCTTCGACCAGTTGCGCTCCGGCGGCCCGGTCCGGCGCCTGTCCGACGCGGTGCTGGTCGTGACCGGCCACCGGGAGTGCCTCGCGGTGCTGGGGGACGAGCGGTTCGGGCTCGGCGCGGTGCCCATGGAGTCGCGGTCGTTCCTGATGGTGGACCCGCCGGAACACCGCCGGCTGCGGGTCCGCGTCGCCGCGCCCTTCGCCGTACGCGCCGTGGAGCGGCTGCGGCCCGCCATCCGGCAGCGGGCCGACGCGCTGTTGCGCGGGGCCGCCCTGCGGGGCGAGCTGGACGTGGTCGCCGAGTTGGGCGTGCCCCTGGCCCTGGAGGTGATCTGCGCCCTGGTGGGCGTGCCCCTGGGCGAGCGGGCGGCATGGCGCGAGACCTTGTCGGCGCTGACCGCCGGCTTCGACCCGGCGTCGTTGCGGGACCCGGGGACGAGCGAGCGGGTCGAGTGCGCGCGGCTGGACTTCGCCCGCTATCTGGGCGCCCTGATCCAGGAGCGCCGGGAGGAGCCGGCCGACGACCTCGTGAGCGCGCTGACGGCGCCGGGCCACGACGGCCGGGTGCTGACGACGGATCAGGTCATCACCGCCGTCGGGCAGCTGATCGTCGCCGGGTACGAGCCCATGGTGAACATGCTCGCCAATGGGCTGTACGCGCTGCTCCGGCACCCGTCCGCGCTGGACTCGCTCGCCGCCCGCCCGGAAACGGCGCCGGCGGTCGTGGAGGAGCTGCTGCGGTACGACCCACCGATCCAGCTGCTCACCCGCGTGGCGTCGCGCGACGCGGACATCGGCGGAGTGGCGGTGCCCCGGGGCACGATGGTGGGCCTCCTGGTGGGCGCCGCCAATCGCGACCCGGCGGTGTTCGACCGGCCGCACGAGCTGGATGTCACCCGCTCCCCGGAGCATCTCGCGCTCGGCTGGGGCGAGCACTTCTGTCTGGGGGCGCGGCTCGTACGGGTCCAGGCGGAGGTGACGCTGACGGCGCTGGCCCGGGCCCGCCCGGTGCTCACGGACGAGCCGGTGCGCTACCGCTCGACGATGATCAGCCGCGGGGTCGAGCGGCTGCCCGTGGTGCTCACGGCGCAGCCGGACGACGAGGGCCACTGGGCCTGAGCGAGTCGCGGGGGGCGTCTACGCGCCGGGTACGGGCCCGCCGGGCGTGGTGCGTGCCAGGCGGCGGACGCAGCGCTGGGCCAGGTCGCCGACCGTCGCGCTGTTGACGATTTCCACCGCCGGCAGATTGCAGCCGAGCCGCTGGTGGATCGCGGTCATCAGCTCGGCGCCCATGAGGGAGTCGAGACCGAGCTGGTCCAGCCGCCGATCGGGCCGTACCTGGTCGGGGTCGGTGTGCAGGATGCGCGCCAGGATGTCGGCGAGCGCCGCGCTCACCAGCGTGAGGGCCTCCTCGGGGGTGGCGGTGGCCAGGGCGCGGGTGAGTTGACGGGCCGTTCGGTCGGCGTCGGCGTCCTCCGGGGGCAGGACGGCCCCGAAGCGGGGCGCGGCGACGCCGGCGATGGTGTGCCGCAGCCGGGCCCAGTCGACCGCGGCCGGGACCGCGATGTCGTCGCGCCGGGCGAGCGCCGTCTCCAGGGCCTCGAAGACGTCGTCCACCGGAAGGAGTTCAAGGCCCATCTGCCGCATGAAGGCGCCCAGGTCGTGCCGCGCCACATGACCGATGTCGCCGATGGCGCCCCAGGCGGTCGCGAGCGCCGGCGCGCCCGCGTGCCGCCGGGCCCGGGCGAGGGCCTCCAGGTGCAGGTTGGCGGCGGTGTAGTTGGCCTGGTGCTGGTTGCCGATCAGTGCGGCGACCGAGGAACAGAGGACGAAGAAGTCGAGGTCGCGGCCGCGGGTCAGGCGGTCCAGGGTGTCCGCCCCGCCGGCCTTGGGCGCCAGGACCCGGCGCATCCGCTCCTCGTCCAGCTCTCGCAGCGGCGCGTCGTCGAGCACCATGGCCGCGTGGACGACACCGCGCAGGGGGTGTTCGGGGGTGTCGACCGCGTCCAGGACGGCGCGCAGGGCCGAGGGGGCGGTGATGTCGGCCGCGTGCACCGAGACGGTGGCGCCCCGCCGGCGCAGCTCCGCCACGAGGGCGGGGGCCTCGGGGGTGTCGGCGCCGCGCCGGCCGACCAGGGCGAGGTGCCCCGCGCCCCGGGCGGCGAGGTGGCGGGCCGTGGCGGCGCCGAGCCCGCTGAGACCGCCGGTGATCAGATAGCCGGCCCCGGCCCGTACGGGTACGGGCGCGGGCCGGGCCTTCAGGAGCGGCGGCGTCTCCAGGGAGATGACGACCTTGCCGATGTGGCGTGAGTGCTGGAGGGCCTCGAACGCCTCCGCGATCCGGTCGGCGGGGAAGACGTGGTGCGGGATCGGGCGGTAGACGCCGTCGCTGACGCGCTGGGCGACCTCGGCGAAGCGGGTGGCGACCGTCTCCGGCTGGTCGTGGGAGAGCCCGGCGAGGTCGGCGGCGCAGAAGGAGATGTTGTTGAGGAAGGGGCGCAGCGGCAGCCGCCCGTCCGCGTACAGGTCCCGCTTGCCCAGTTCGATGAAGCGGCCCCCGGAGCGCAGGACCTCCAGCCCGCGACTGATGGCCTCGCCGGCCAGGGAGTTGAGGACGACGTCGACGCCCTGTCCCTCGGTGAGGTCCTTGATCCGGTCGGCGAAGCGCAGGGAGCGGGAGTCGAGCACGTGCCGGACGCCGAGCAGCCGCAGCAGATCGCGCTTGGCGGGGGTGCCGGCGGTGGCGACGACGCGGGCCCTGACGCGCTGGGCGTACTGGAGGGCGGCCAGCCCCACGCCGCCGGCGGCCCCGTGCACGAGGACGCTCTCGCCGGGCGCCAGGCGGGCGAGATGGCCCAGGGCGTGGTGGACGGTGAGGAAGACGACGGGGAGGGTGGCGGCCGCGCGGAAGTCCATGCCCTCGGGCATGTGGCCCACCATGGCGCGGTGGACGGTGACGTGGGAGCGCAGCGTGTCGACGCCGAAGGCGTGCACCCGGTCGCCGGGGGCGAAGGCCGTGACCCGGGAGCCGACGGCGGTGACGACTCCCGCGCACTCCATGCCGCTGCCGTGCTCCGCGGCCGGGGAGCGGCGCTCCCGGGCGTCGAGGGGCAGGGCGCCGAGCGCCTGGAGGACGTCGCGGTAGTTGAGCGCGGCGGCGCGCACGGAGATCAGGACCTCCTCCGGGCCCGGCGCCGGCACCTCGGCGGGCGTCCAGTCCAGCCGGTAGGAGCGGCCGGGGTCGCGCAGGCGCAGGGCGAACGCGGGGTGGTCGGAGGCGGGCACGGTGACCGCGAGGTCCCGGACCTCCTGGACGCGGGGGACGAAGCGCCCGCCGGAGGTGAGCAGGATCTCGTCCTCCGGGTCGGGGTCGAGGAGTTCGTACGCGAGGAGGGCGGCATCGGTCTCGGGCCGGCCGCACCCGTCCAGGGAGACGCGGCGCACGGTCACGTCGGGGTGTTCGTTGGCGAGGCAGCGGGCCACGCCCCAGGCGGTGGCGTTGGCGGGGGCCGCCGGGCGCTCGGGCGCGGGCAGTACGCCGGTGGGCGGGGTGACGAGCCACAGCGGCGGGGCGCTCTCGCCGGGGAGCCGTTCGACGGCCAGGGCGAGGGCGCGCAGCACGGCGGCGTGGCGCAGGGCGCGGTCCAGGTGCGCGGGCCGGTCGGGGTCCGAGGCGCGGCCGGGGTGCACCTGGCTCGGGTCCCGGTCCTGGGCCGGGCCCTGGTTCGGGTCTTGGGCCGGGCCCTGGTCCGGGGGCGTCGCGGCGTCGGCCGGGTCGTGGCCGAGCAGGAGCACCACACCGGTGCGCCCCGGTTCGCCGGCGCGTTCGGCGAGATGGCCGGCCCAGTCCTCGGGATCGGTGCTCAGGGTGACGCGCCGCACCCGGGGGCCGACGGCCGTCGCCAGGCGCTGCGCGAGGGCGTCGGCGAGGGCGTCCCGGGACGGCTCGGAGGCGATGAGCCAGGCGCGAGGGCGACCGTCGTGAGCGGCGTCCTCCGGCGCGGGCGTGTCCGTCGCGGCCTCCTCCGTCCCCTCCCCCACCGGCTCGACCCGCGCGGTCGGAGAATCCACCGCCGCGTCCCGCGCCGGGACCGGCGGTGGCGCGGCGGCCGACAGCGGTTGCCGGTGCGGCCGTTGGGCGAGCAGTACCGAGTGCTCGATGTCCGCGGCGCCCTCGTCGTGGCCGAGCAGCACCGCGTCGTGGTAGCCGCTCTCGGCCAGCAGCCGAATCCAACCGCCCGCGGGCAGCAGGGGCCCGTGCGGGCGCAGCGCGGTGTCCCGCCGTTCCCAGAAGCCGGGAAGCAGGCCGAACAGCAGGGCGGGCACGGCGGGGTCGTGGGTCTCCGCCGCCAGGAGGTGACCGCCGTCGGCCAGGAGCCACCCGAGGTGGTCGAGGGCGCGTCGCAGATCGCGCGCGGTGTGCAGGGCGTTGTCGGCGATCACGAGGTCGAAGCCGCCCTCGGGCAGGCCCTGGCGGGCGGGGTCCCGGTCGAGGTCGAACACGCGGTAGTCGACCGTGTCGTGGTCGGCGAAGCGGCTTCGGGCCCGGGGGAAGGAGGCCGCCGAGGCGTCGGTGACGGTGTAGCGGGTGCGCGTGGCCGGCAGCATCGGCAGGAGGGCCGCGGCGGTGCCGCCGCTGCCCGCGCCGACCTCCAGGATGTTCAGGGGCCGGTCGGTGGGCCAGTGCCGGAGCAGGGCCGCCATGGCGGTGCGGGCCGTGCGGTTGGCGAAGCCGCGCATCGCCGTGTCGGTGGAGAACTCCTCCAGCAGGTGCCGATTGGCCTCGGCGAAGAGGAGTTCCGCCGGGTCGCGGTGGCCCAGCAGCACATCGGCGAGGTGCGCGCCGCAGGTGCCGAGCAGCGTCAGGTCCACCGCCCGGCCGGGGTGGCTCTCGGCGAACGCGCGGAACCGCTCCTGGGCGGCGGCGGGGCGCGCCGTGCGCCATCGGCGCGGGTCCGCCGCCTCACCGGGGGCGGGCGGGACCGGTTGGACCAGGCCGTGGGCGTGCGCGGTCTCCAGCAGCACGTCGAGCAGTCGGGCGTAGTGCGGGAGGACTCCGGCCGCGAGGAGGTCGGGGACGGTGAACGGCTCGCCGCGGCCGGCACCGGAGCGGGTGCCGGAGCCGGTACCGGTGTCGGTGCCGTTCGTCGGCCGGAGCCCGCCGGGGGCCCGGGACGGGCTCGGGCTCCCGGCGACGGCCGTCCCGGGCAGCACGGTGCCGATGGCCGCCATCGCGAAGTGCGCCGTCAGCTCCCGGACGGCGCCCAGGAACCGGGCTCCGCCGTCGGCGTGCCAGGCCGCCCGGTGCCGCCTCAGCTCCGCCGCGCAGTCGCGGGCGATCCGGGCCGGGGTGGGCAGCGGGCTCGGGGCGAGGTACTGGCCGGGGCGCGGCGCGGCCCGCATCACCGTGGTCCAGTGGGGCGCGGACCGGCGGGCGCTCTCGTCGAACCGCGTCAGCCGCACGCCCTCGAGGGTGAGGCAGACCAGTCCGTTGGCGGCGAGCACCGTGATGTCCCAGAGCGCTTCGCGGGGCGTGAGGGCCCGGGAGCACACCCGCACATGGCCGACCGCGGGCAGCCGGCGCCAGGCGCGGACCCGGTCGATGGAGACCGGCAGGAAGGGCGCGCCGTCCTCGATCACCTCTTCCAGGAGCGGTGCGCCGGCCTGGAGGCCGCCGTCCAGCAGGGCCGGGTGCGCCTCGTACGCGGAGAGGTCCGGCCCGCCGCCGGGCGCGCCGTACGGGGCGAGGACCTGGCCGTCGCCGACCAGCAGATCGCCTTGGAGCACGCGGAAGGCCGGGCCGTAGCGCAGCCCGGTGCGCTCGGCGCGCGCGTAGTGCTCGGCGGTGGTGCGGCGGCTGGTCAGGGTGGCCGTCAGCCGGTCGAGGTCGACGAGGCCGGGCTGCGGGGCGAACAGCCGCCGGACCCGGCCACGGGCGTGCCCGCGCCAGGTCTCCCCGCCCTCGCCGCGGCTCGCGATGCTCAGCACGCCGTCCTCGGCGGAGAGGGTGGTCTGCAACTCGATGGGCGGCTCGTCGTCGAACGGCAGGGGCAGCGCGTACGGGATGGCCAGGTTCGTGATCTCGACGGGTGCTTCGAGGGTGCGCCGCCCGGCGGCGAGGGCCATGTCCACGAATCCGGTGGCGGGCATGACGACGGTCTCGCCGACCCGGTGGTCGGCCAGCCAGGGCGCCCTGGTGGGTTCGAACGCGCCGTGCCAGAGGGGTTCGGCGGCCGCCGCCCGCTCGCCGAGCAGCGGGTGGTCGACGGTGCCGTCGCCCCAGCCGAGGGCCCAGGTGGCGGGTTCGCCGATCCAGTGGCGCTCGCGCTGCCAGGGGTAGGCGGGCAGGTCGACGACGCGGCCCGGCCGGGGGAAGAAGGCGGTGAGGTCGGTGCGGGCGCCGGCGGCGAGCAGATGGGCGACGGCCGTGCGCACGGCGGCCGGGCCGGGGGTGTCGCGCCGCAAGGTGGTGACGACGGCGGTCGGGCCGGCGCCTCCGCCGGAGGGCCGCCCGCCGTCCGCCCCGCTCGCCGTGTCGTACGCGCCGTTCCCGGTGTCGTACGCGTCCTTTGCGGGCCCGTACGCGCCGCTCGCCGAGGTGGCCCCCTCGGTCCTGTCGGTCCTGTCGGCCCTGTCGCCGCCCACCGTCCGTGCCGCGCTCCGCCGGGCACCCGCCAGGCGGCGCAGATAGCCGCTCAGCACGGGGTGCGGACTGATCTCCACCAGGATGTCGCAGCCGTGCTCCAGCAACTGGTCGACGGCGGACGCGAACCGCACGGGCTGCCGCAGGTTGCGCCACCAGTAACGGGCGTCCGTCTCGGCGCCGGTCAGCAGCGCGCCGGTGGTGGCGGAGGCGTACGGGATGCGGGGGCGGTCGTGCTTGAGGTCGGAGAGGGCGGCCAGCAGCCCCTCCTGAAGTCCGTCCATGGCATGGCTGTGGAAGGCGTAGTCCAGCCCGAGGTCGCGGAAGAACACGCCGCGCGCGGTGAGTTCGTGGCCGAACCGGGCGAGCGCGGCCCGGTCCCCGCTGACGGTGACGTCCCTGCCGCTGTTGATGCCGGCGATCTCCAGCCGGCCGGCGTACGGCTCCAGCAGCCGCCGTGCCCCGGCCGCGTCCGTGCCGACGGCGGCCATGCCCCAGGCGCCGGCCGTGGAGTGCTGGGCGCGGGAGCGCTCCACGACCACCCGTGCCGCCGCCTCCAGGCCGAGCGCGCCGGCGGTGTGGGCGGCGGCCATCTCGCCGGAGCTGTGGCCGACGACGGCGGCCGGGCGGACGCCGTACGCCTCCAGGGCCGCGACCAGGCCGAGTTGGACGGCGAACAGCAGCGGCTGGACGACGTCGGTGGTGTCCGGGCGCCGGTGGCCGGCGGGCGCGGCGAGCTCGGCCAGCACGGACCAGCCCAGGAGGGGGCGCAGGACCTCGTCGGCCTCACTCACCGCCGCGTGGAACGCGGGGTCCGCGGCGAGGAGGTCCGCACCCATGCCGGGCCACTGGGAGCCGTTGCCGGAGAAGGCGAAGGCGATGGTTCCGCTCTCGGTGGCGGTCAGCGGGTCGACGGACGTGATGCGGCGCACGGACAGGGCGGCCCCCACGGCCCCGAGG